>CAZEDR010000358.1:0-3148 GCA_964510975.1 uncultured Melioribacter sp.
GCATAATAACATTGGCGCCCGCGTTAATGCCCTTCTCTCTTCCAAGTGGATCTAAGGCTTGCAGTGCGGTGGTGGCAGCAATATTAATGTTAGGTAAAACGATTCGAGTGGCAGCAATCATCTTAAGCGACAACTCAAAAAGATGTAAGCGAGAATTAACAATATCAATCGGCTGACCAAATAATGGAGTCTGCGAATGTTCAATAAACGGACCCATACCAATCATGTCAATATCCATTTTCTTAAAAAAAAGTATATCGTTTACTAAATCATTAATTGTTTGATATGGAAGTCCGATCATAACACCGGTCCCAACTTGATAGCCGATCATTTTTAAAGCAGTAAGACAATTTATTCGTTCATTGTAGCAGTAATTCGCGGGATGAATTTTGTTGTATAGCGATTCATTGGAAGTTTCTATACGAAGTAAATAACGATCTGCACCGGCATCAAACCATCTTTGGTAAGTATCCTTAGACTGTTCACCAAGTGAAAGCGTAATTCTAAGTTGCCTGGAGGTTAAATAATTTATTTTCTCTACAACGGTTTCAATTAGGTGTATGTATTTAGTATCACTTCGCTCGCCGGATTGAAGAACAATAGAGCCGAATCCTTTTTCAAAAGCGAACATGGCAGAAGAAATAATCTCGTCCTCTGCCATTAAATACCTTTTTACAGAGGTGTTTGATCTTCTGATGCCGCAGTAATAACAATCCTTAGTACAAATATTACTTAGCTCAACTAAACCGCGCAGATAAACATCATGACCAAGCGTGTTCTGTTTAATATCTTTTGCTTGACGGAAAATATGTCTTATTTGATTCGCGTCTGATTCAAGCAGTATATTTTTAATATGATCCATTTCTACCTATACCACCAAATAATATGAATGATTTTAAGAGCGAGTTAATAGCAGATTCTTTAATTAGAAATAAATACTATCCTACCTTAACATAAAAATCATCATCACAGCCATTGCAACAGCACCAATATACAATACTGGTGAGGAGAAAATACTTTCGGAATCGGAGTGAGAATGAGAATCGCCCATTTCCGAATTATTCTCTGTCGAGTAATCAATTCTAATTGGGTCACTAAAAATATTTGTCTTTATTCGCTCAATTGCAAAAGCCAAATGGTAACTGTCGTTAGAGCTAACATTGGGCAAGAAAACAAAATATCCATTCTCATATTTTGAATGCTTTATTTTTATAGTATGATCTTCATGTCCATTTGTGTTTGCATGTAATACTTCAAGATAAATCTCCACATCTATTTGAAGAGTGTTTGCGGCTTTATCTAAGATTTTTATTCTGCAAATATCAGTATTGCCATGAATACTCGAAGGGAACTCTGCCGTAATTTTGTATTCGTCTGTGTTAAATTCTTTAATAATCACCCTGTTGCTGTTATGATCTCCCATGTTCATTCCGTGGCTGTTGTCGTCGTGCATCATTCCCATTCCAGCCATCATGCAGCCGCTTAGAAAAATGGAGGAACCAGTTACAAACGTTATTAAGACTAATGATTTGATAAATATATTTTTCATTTTATACTCCATCTAACTAGCTGTTTCATTTTCGAAAACAAGAGTAAAGGTTGAACCTTCTCCTTTTTCACTAACTACGTTTATTGCAATTTTATTTGTTTCGCAAAATCCTTTTACTAACGCAAGCCCCAATCCATTACCCTCGAACTTTCTTGTATAGCCTTGGTCTTCTTGGGTAAAAGGAAGGAAAAGCTTAGGAAGAAAATCCTCAGAAATTCCAATGCCGGTGTCCGCAATTGAAAAAACAATTTTTTGCTTATCGTTTCTTGCAAGTGTTAAATCTATGTAACCATGAAAAGTGAAATCAATAGCGTTTTCAATTAGAAGTTGAAATATTTGTTCAACACTAAATTTGTCTGCGTTAAGTGTATAATCAGATTCCCGAATATTTAATTTTACAATTAAGTTCTTTTGAGAGACGTAGTGTTCCAGTTCTTTAACTTTCTGTGTTAATATTTCTTTAAGGTCTATCTTTGTAAACGTTGGATTGTATGCGCCAATTTGGAGTTGTGCCATATAAAGTATAGACTCTATCGTTCTAATCAATCTTTTACTGCCAATCTCTAATGCATCAAAATAGTTACTTAAATCAGATCCAATAGGAACATCCAATTCCTCTCTTATCAACTGTGTATAGTTTATGAGAATATTAATTGGCGTTCTTACCTCGTGCGACATCTGTGCCAAAAACTCTGTCTTTAAGCGGTCCGATAATTCGGCTTTTTCTTTTGCTTCTTCCAACGCCACTTGAGTTTTCTTTCTTTCTTTTATTTCCAAAGTTAGTGGGCGAAGGAAAAAATAATATAAGATCGGGAATACAATCACTGCCATTAAAAAAGAATCAAGGAAGATTCCCATATAATTTGATGTGTCGGCAAAATGAGTATGCCTGATTGATAATAAAAAGTGCGTTGTAAAAATTGATACAAGAATTATGATAAAGTAACTTATCACTAAATTATTTCTAATGACCTTCCGCATAAATTTCTCACTTAATTTAATGTGCCACAACACCGCCAAGAAAACCAGCGGTAAGAATTAGAATAAAAGCGATTAATCCAACTATCCATGCATATTTTCTCAGTTTGTCAATTATTAGAAAGATTGACCATACGAAAAAACTAAGAAGAACTGAAAGACCAAAAGCTTGGTGAAGTTCGACAACCCATTCTTTAGCAGTATCGATAAACGGCTCTGATTGATTCTTGCCGGTTATGAATGCGCCGATTGAAAATAAGAGAGCAATAAGAACAGAGATCATAATGGCAGAATCGAAATTCTTCCATTTGAAGTTTAGTAAAGTTAGGAGAAAAGCGAACACACCAAGAGCAATTGGAAAGTGAACCAACTTGTTGTGCAAATGTTCAAACACTTGTTCCGATGGATTTAATTTCATCGGCTTTTCCTTGAGCGTGTCCGGGTCAACTATTTTCTTAACAAGGTTTTTATAGATACCGTTAATTGCAATTGTATCTCCGCCAACGATTGTTACTGTGTCTTGCATAACTGCCTTTTTTACATGCTTACCTTCATGCGCAAAAGATATTAACTGAATTAAAAGAATGATTGAAATAATTAATAAAAGCTTCATAGTAAAAG
>CAZEDR010000359.1:0-3143 GCA_964510975.1 uncultured Melioribacter sp.
CTTCTTTAACTGAATTTCCAAGTGTAGGTCCGGCAACGGGCAGCGGCAGTGGTTCAGGAGTGTATAGATTTACGGTTGCCTTGTTTTGCAATTTTTTATTCTTCAGAAAATCTGCAATAAGCATTGCACCTTCATAAGGAGCGCCTGGACATTTATAAGGAAGAGACGAAATAACAATCGAAACATTACCGCCTTTGAAGTTCTTCAAGCCCTCAGTAAGCTTGGCAGCTCCTTCATAAGTGAAATAGTTATGAACGCCGTATTGCTGCTTATCCAGATGAGTCTTATCAAACTCGGCGCCAAGAGCAATAACCAGATAATCGAAATCTATTTTTGATTTCTCAGTTGAGATTGTTTTGTTTTCGGTGTCTATATGTTTTACTTCTTCAAATAAAATATTAACACGTTTGTCAACCAGGCCGCGTAAAGATGTAGTAATCTGCTGGGGTGTTCTTTTATTAACCATCAGCCACAAATAAGAGGCGGCGAAAGTGTGCTGGTTCTTCTTTTCAATCAAGACTATATCAATTTCTTGAGGAAGAAGTTTGGCTAGATTATTCGCGGTTACAATTCCCCCAACCCCGCCTCCAAGAATAACGATGGTAGATTTATTCATTATGTTTTCCTTTCTCACTTTTATTTGAGCAATTACTTTTAACTGTTGTTTGATAAATCGAATCTCTCAACATTAATATCGAGTCGCATATTTTAGGATTTACGATTGTGTAATGATCTCCATTACTGTGAATTGATTTCTTTACAAGGTTCATTTGGAAAAGTGAACTTAGATGAGCTTCAACACTTGAATTGTCCAAGTCAAGCAGATTGGCTATATCATTAACTGTCAAATAGTTTTCATACAAAGAGCAAATAACTTTAACCAAAACGGGATCAGAAAAAATTATATTCAAAGTCCGATCGATTGAAATAAGATCATTCATAAGAGGCTCTCTAATAATTAAGTTTGAATTGGCAGCCCTTCAGCCCGCCAAGAATTTACATCTTCCTTTAGGATGACAACGTTGAATCCCTTCTCAGTCAAAAGTTTTGCTGCTTCTGCTGCAAGCACACAATATGGACCACGGCAATAAGCTACTATTTCTCTGCCGGAAGGCAATTCAGTTGATTTTTCTTTTAGATCCCTCAACGGAATTGAAATAGCGTCCGGAAGATGACCGCTTAAAAATTCTTCTTTCGGTCTTACATCAATTAACGTGATCTCATCTTTGTTAAGTTTGTCCAGCAATTCCTTTGATGAGATTGGAACAAGAGCGGATCTTTCTTCGAAAAATAGACGGGCAGTTTCTCTAATTTCTGATGCGCTTTTTTCTGCCAATACTTGTAATCCTCTCCAGCATTTAACCACTTCTTCGTTTGCCAAACTATAAACAACTCTTACACCTTCTTTTCTGCTCACCACAATTTTCGAACTTTTCAATATTTGCAGATGGCGAGAAGTATTAGCGAAGTTCATATTTGTTTCAATGGAGAGAGTATCAACATCTCTTTCACCTTGAGAAAGAATGTCGATCAACTCAAGTCGTTTGGGACTAGCAAACGCGGTTGCAATGTTGGCAAACTGTTGAAATGTTAAATCCTTAAATTCACGTCCAGTCATGGTACCCTTCGCTAAATTATACAATTGATTAATTGAATAATAACAATCTACTGGGAAATATGCAAATTTCATCAAAATTTCGATATATCAAATTTTTAAATCTTAGAAAACACTTAGAATGGTATGATTATGTTAGGAAAAAACTAGGAAAAGAGATGTAATTCCGAAACTGACTCTTCAACATCGCGATTATTGCATGAAGAAAAAATGGTTGTTATGTATCTGCTGTGTGAGATTGTTCTGAAATTGAATGTTGAGAGGTAAGAAATTTTGGGGAAAAGGCAAATAGAAGACACATAGAAGAACATATAGAATAATGAACACATAATATTTGTTAAGTCCCTTTGGTGGCTGTCGCATAATTAATTATTTAATCAGAAATAGCCCGCGGATGACGCGGATTTAACAGATTTACACTGATATATTTTTGATTCATTAATTACGCGACACCCTCCTTTGGGGACGGTATATAACAATTCACCAATTGGGTGAATTTTATTGCTCATTAAATCCATTATCATGTTATTATTCTCCTATTCATTTATTTCATATATCGGTTTTGAGGTACTTAGTGAAATGAAGAAATATTTGTAACAAAATGATAAGTTTATTATGCAGATTGTTGTGGAAATATCCTCCTGTTTCCCATACATATGAAGAACAATCTTTGCAATAAAGGAAAACTTGAAATGAAAAAAATGCTTACTCGATTCTATGACGTGCTCTTATCAATTTACATCTATAATGAATACACTGGATATATGGAATTGGAAAAACTTCTTGATGCTATTCTTCAAAAATATCCGAACGAAGAAGAATTTATTGCAGCAGTAAGAAAACATACTGATGATGAAAGAAAGCATTACTTGATGTTCAAAAACTTTTTCAGCAAAAATCAGAGAATGCCCTTTGTAGTAACCGAGAAATATGGTTATATAGATTTGTTTGTAAAGCACATTTTCAAACTCAAGTTAAGAGAACTGGATCAGAAATCTATAATCAACAACAATGAAATGTTTTTTAAACTATGCCGTTTAATTATGATGACAGAGTTTAGAGGGTTAAAGCAAGTTAAAACTTTGCTAAAGAGCAGACTTATAAAGATGGACGAATCTCTTCTTAAGATATTCAAAATAATAGAGAAGGATGAACCTTCTCATTGCTATCCCTACCAATACTGGCTAAAGAAATCGAACAGTCATTTGCCTAGATTAAAAGAAAATATCATCGATCTATGGATACATTATTCATTAATAGTAATAAAAGTCCCAATCCTTCTACTAAATGGAAAACTCAAGCGGATGAGTAAGTTCTATGCCTAGAAATGTAGTCCACTAGATAATGCTACTGAAGGAATACTTCAATTATTAAAACACCCACTGAATTAGATATGGACACATAAAACTCTGTACCGAAATATGTTATCGAAATAATTGATACTGGCTTTAGTTTCCTAATCGTATTATTTACAAACAAAACGTAGAGAAAACCCTTGTGCATAAATAGCTAATGATAATGTTTCCAT
>CAZEDR010000360.1:0-3130 GCA_964510975.1 uncultured Melioribacter sp.
TATCGTGGTTTTGTAAACCAAAATAACCTTCTTTTGCAAAGTCTTTAATTTTTCCGCGAGGCTCTGCTTTCCAGTTAACAATCTCTTTACCATTTAGAACAACTGTTATAATTTCACCAATGAAAGAAATTCTGTAGTGATTCCATTCGCCGGTAGGTTTGAATGCTTTTTCTCTTGCGGGCTCGGCATCGTAAACCGCCCCGGTTTGATGTTTCGGATCGGAAGCATCATCAATTTGAATTTCGAATGAGTGATAGATATAATCATCACTTGTTACAAATTCCGGAACGCGAAGGAAAACACCGGAATTAGTTTTTGGCGCTAAACATTTGAACTCAAGATCGAGTACGAAATTGCCATACTTTTTCTGACTGAACCACGACAAGCCCATTCCGCCGCTCGAAGTTAAGATTCCGGTTTTGGGATCCAATTCAAAATAACCGGGACCGTAATGATTCCAGCCGTGTTTTTCATATCTGCCCCAGTTATAGTTTAATAATTCTTGGAAGCCTTTGTAGTAAGTGATCCCGTCAATGTATTCCAATCCTTTTTTGATTGATGGCGATGGGTTATCTACTTCTTTTGCGTTTTCATGTTCTATTACTAAATAACCACGGAAATTCTGAAGTGTAAGTTCGGCAAGAATATCATGAATGTTGGATTTGCCGCTTCCGAATGGAACATCGTAAGCATCTTTGTTGCCAAACTCATTCAGATCTTTCAAGTGAAGTTCAATCATTCTACCGGAAAGCATTTTAAGCGCATCAATTGGATTAACAGAAGTTCTCATCCAATGTCCGGTATCGCCGCAAGAGCCAATGCGCGCATCCAATCCCTTAATATGATCAACAACAACTTGCGGTCTTGCGTACTTTGATGGTTCCGGATGATTATGAATTGCTACATTAATTCCATACTGCTTTACAAATTTTTCTAGCAAAGAAAAATCATCCACACTTGGTTCTGTAACTATTGTTTGAATGCCCATTGTCTTAGCGAATTCAAAAACCTTTTTCGTTGCGGCTTCTGTATTTTCAAAGCCGACAACACCAAAGTTAACCAGCTTGATTCCAGCTTCATCTAATTTCTTTTTAACAAGAGCAATGTTAGCTTCGCTCATATCGTAATTGAAAACAGCATTTGGATCATCTCCGCCAAGTTTTTGTCCCGGATATGCTTCCAAATATTTTACGCCAAGCTCTTTTACTTTTTGAAGTGTCTCAACGAATGTAAATTTTCTGAATGTCCAGCATTGCACCGCAACTTTGAACTCGCGGATATTAACGTTTTTGTAATCAACATCATCTTTCATTTGCTGTGCCGGAATGCTATTTGCCAAAACTAGAATTAGAATTACAACAAGCATCTTTCTTACGTTTAACATGTAAACCTCTTTTTTGATATTTCAAGTTTTGTTTTTTCATTTATCCGAGCGTGGATTCCACTCACCTTTTGCGACCTTTGGAACAAATGTATCAAGGTTTGGTGGAGGGAAAACAATTGTCTTTTCTTGTTCGGCGCTCATGTATCCGGTCATCAGTAATTCGGTTACATTCAATCCATCTTCAAAATTTTCCATCGGGCGCTTTCCTTCAATGAACGAGCGAACCATGTGTCGGTTTTCTACATCGTAGCCGTATGTATTTTCTTCGTTGCCAACAACAGGCATCAATCCAATTTCAGCATTCTGTTTTTCAACTAAATCCTCTCCGACTTTTCCGCGCACATCTCTGCTGAAGAAAACTTTTAGATCAGTATCAAGCGTGTTAATCTGCATCGAGTATTCCGGTCCGAGCAATTCCATACTTAAACGTAAACCCGCTCCAACGTAACACCAAGAAGTTGATGTCTCTACAATCAATTTTTCTCCGGCATCATCAACATATTCAACAACAGAGCGCGCATAATCTTCTGCGGGACGGTTAGTATAATCCAACTTACCGGCGGAATTATTTTTCAGAATATCCGCATAGTGAGGTCTTTGCCATTTCAAGTTTTCTGCGTGTGCAGTAACCTTAACCGGAGTTAGTGAAGTTCTAGGTTTTGTAGGATCAGTCAAAAGAAATCTTGCAACTTCAACCGAGTGACACATCATATCATTCATTACGCCGCCCCCTTGCAATGTACCTTCCCAGAACCAAGGTGAATGCGGTCCGCCATGTTCTTCTGCAGCGCGGGCTAAATAAGGTCTTCCGGCAGAATAAGCACCACGCTTCCAGATAACATCTTTGCCACGCTGTACTGTTGGCTCAAACAATTGATTTTCAAGATAGCCGTCCAAAAGTCCGGCGCGTTTAACAAGCTCAACCATTTTCTTTGCTTCGGCAACGTTTCTTCCGAGAGGTTTTTCGCAAGCAACACCTTTTAATTTTCCTTTGCCCGATTCAACAGCATTTACAATTTCTTCCATTACTTCAATTCTTGTAAAGTTTGGAGAACAAATCCAGATTGCATCTATGCTTGGATCGGCAACCATTTCTGTAACCGAATTAAAAATCTTCGGTCGCCCAACATTTAACACTCTTGCAATTGAAGCCGCTTCTTGAGCTTTTTCGGTATTTCTATCGAATATTCCGTTTATGTCCGCGTCGCGAACAGAAATCCATGAACGAATATGAAACTGCGCATTAAATCCGGCGCCAATCATTCCCACGCCAATTCTTTCTGCCATTAAAACCTCCTTGAAAATTTTAGTATAAGTATTAATGCTGATATTATTTTTTACGTTCTGTTAATTTTTTAACCGCTTTATCAAAATCACTCGATGGATTTTCGAGTTCTTTCTGCTTCTGAATTTCTTGATACTTTACTAATTCCTTAAGCGCGATTTCCTCACCAATCTTTTTCTGAATGCGTCCGGCATCCATAAGAACGGTGCGTTCATTTATTGTAAGGAAATCATGAAGTTTATTTATCCAGTCTTGCATAGTCATTGATTTACGCTGCATTGCTTGCAATTCCGCAAAAGACAAATATTGATCTACAATTAGGTTAAGCTGTTTTATTTCTTCTTCCGATAGATAATTCTTAGCGATAGTTACATCTGTCTTTTTAATTTTAGAACCCTTCCATGAAATTAAACCCATGTAAGGTTTTTTAGAATCTGCTCTTTCAGCTATCAATTCAGATG
>CAZEDR010000361.1:0-3097 GCA_964510975.1 uncultured Melioribacter sp.
TATCACAGCCTCCGGTAAGAATATTGATCACTTACCAATAATGGGCATTTACCATTTTTATGATTCGCGAGATTTGAAGCTATTTTCGCAAGATGGATTGTATTCCTTCTTATCAATCTATCACAAGGGTTTTGGTGTTGATAATATTAGCTATAATTCATTCGAAATGGATTTGCGCGGTTATCAATCCATTATTGGAGAACTATCAAGTAAAGTCCGAGTATTTCATCGCAGAACATTTGGTGCAAAAGTTCCTTTCTATGATTATTCTTACTTAGGCTATTCGGAAAAAATTAGAGGACATAGTAATGATTTTATTGAAAGCGAGAATTCAATTCTTACTTCGATGGAACTTAGTTACCCGATAATAAGTGAATGGAATGTAAGCTTGAAAATTCCACTTATTCCGGAAAGTCTAACTTCAGCTAGAGTTGGAATACATATAAATCTGTTTACTGATGCCGGAGCGGTTTTCAATAATGGAGAGTCATTAACTCTAAAAAGGTTTTACTCTGGATATGGGGCGGGTTTAACTATCTTGCTCTTGCCCTACAATGCGTTTAGATTTGAGTACGCAATAAATGAACTTGGTAAAGGAGAATTTGTTTTTGCAACCGGCTTTTCTTTCTGACGTCGAATTATATTTTTCGCAAGATGTGAGTACGGATTCTATTCTGATAAGAGATGAAGAATTTCACCACATAAAAGATGTTATGCGCCATAAGATTGGTGATGAAGTCTTTGTAACTGATGGAAAAGGTGTTATCTACAAAACAGAAATTGAGCGGTTTGAAAAGAAGATTTTGTCGGCAAGAATTATTTCTACTACAAGTTATTCTAATAAATTTTCCAATATTACTTTTTGCATTCCGCGCTTAAGAAGTGCCGACCGGTTTGAATTTGCTCTGGAGAAATGTGTTGAACTTGGTATAACAAACTTTATTGTGTTCGATTCTCAGCGTACAGTTGCTAAAGGGGAAAAGATAGATCGTTGGCAAAAAATACTAACTGCTGCAATGAAACAATCTTTGCGCGCATGGCTTCCAAGCGTGAAGTATTGTAAGTCAGTTAAAGAGATAATTGAATCGGAGGGGAAAAAATTCTTCTTCGATCAAAACGCCGAACAAACGCTTTCCTCAATTCTCAATTCTGAATTCTCAATTAACAACTGCTTTTTCTTCTTCGGCCCCGAAGGTGGTTTTTCCGAAGAGGAATTGAAAATTGCGAATGGAGAATTGAGAATTAAGTTGACGGACAACCGTTTAAGAAGTGAGACGGCAATAGTAACAGCTTCCTCAATAATTGCTACTAGCTAAATTCGATAATCTTCTTTACCAATCTTTCAAAATCTTTCTTTACCAATTCGGCAGTTTCCATTACTTCTTTGTGCGAAAGTTTTTGAGATGATAATCCAGCTGCCATATTTGTTATGCAAGAGATTGCTGAAACTTCCAAACCAAGAAATGCTGCATAAACTGCTTCGTGTGCTGTGGACATTCCAACAGCATCGCCGCCAAGTTTAGCAGTCATTTTTATTTCTGCTGGAGTTTCGTAAGCTGGACCCTTATTGAACCAATACACACCTTCTTGCAAAGCAATCTTTTCTTCAATGGCGGCCCTCTTAATCATACTATTGAAAGTGCTTGAGGGAAAATCGATAAACGCATTTTTCTTTTCGAGTGATGTTACACCAATTAAATCGGCCAATTCCTTCTTAACATTAATTCCGTTGAAAGAAGAATTCAACATTAAGTCGCCCGGCTTGAAGTGATGGTTAACTCCACCAGCTGCATTTGTTAGCAATATCTTTTTGCAATTTAATCGTGAGGCAAGAAAAACCGGAACCATACATTGCGAAATTCTATAACCTTCGTATAAATGAATTCTTCCTTGAACGATCAACAATTTTTTGTTAGCATAATTTGCAAAATGCAAATAACCTTGATGACCTTGAACTGTTGATACCGGATAGTTTGGAAGGGAAGATGTTGAAATAGATTTTACTGTTTCAACTTTTTCGGCAAAGTCGCCAAGCCCGCTTCCAAGTACAACGCAAATTTCCGGTTCAAATGAAATTTGTTTAGCAAGCGCTTCGTATGTTGCTCTGTATTGATCATTCATGTTAATCATGATACAAGTATTCCGGCAAGAGTTGCAGTTAATAGTGTAGCTATTGTTCCGCCAAGAACTGCTTTAAGTCCTAGTGAAGCAATATCTTTTTTGCGAGAAGGAGCTAACGGTCCAATTCCGCCAATCTGTATTGCGATCGAAGAAAAATTCGCGAATCCGCAAAGTGCGTAGGTTGCCATCATAATTCCTTTTTCACTCATTACATGTGATTTGATTAGAACAGTTAAATCTGCGTAGGCAACAAATTCGTTCAGAACAACTTTGGTCCCAATCAAACTGCCGAAGTGAAACGCATCGTTCCATGGAACTCCAATTCCATAAGCTAAATATTGAAGAACCATTCCAAAAATAAGTTGAAGAGAAAGCGGTTGTCCGTAAGTTTTCAATAAAATAGAATTAACTCCAACCAGATCTCCAACGCTGGTAAATATTGCGTTCAACAATGCAATTAAAGCAATGAATGCGATTAACATTCCTCCAACATTAAGAGCTAATTGTAAACCGTCTCCGGCTCCCGTTGCGGCAGCTTCAATCAAGTTAGAAGCATTCTTATCAACCTTTAATTTAACTGTACCTTTTGTAACCGGTTCTTCAAGTTCCGGATAAATAATTTTTGCAACGGCTAACGAAGCCGGAGCCGCCATAACACTTGCAGCTAAAAGTTGAATAGCAAACTTAATTTGTGCTTGCTGCAATGGAATATTATTCGCATCTGCAAATGATTGTCCCAGCATTTGAATATAACTAGCCATAACGCCGCCGGCTATGGTTGCCATTCCGCCAACCATAATAGTAAGCAGTTCTGAATTAGTCATTTTTTCAATGTAAGGGCGGATGAGTAAAGGGGCTTCCGTCTGACCGACAAAAATATTTGCAGTGTTCGAAAGTGATTCGGCGCCGCTCGTTCCAAGTAACTTGGACATAATCCAAGCCATTCCTTTAACTACGAGCTGAAGTATTCCTAAGT
>CAZEDR010000362.1:0-3092 GCA_964510975.1 uncultured Melioribacter sp.
AATAATTATTAACAATTGTTATAGCGATGAGCGCTTCAATAAAGATTTCGATATTTCCTCCGGATTCAAAACCCGAAACATGATTTGCGTTCCGATGATTCAAGAGAGTGATTTTGTAGGGGTTATCCAAGTTATCAACAAAAAGAGTAACGGAGTTTTCTCTAAGGAAGATTTAGATTTATTTGAAGCTCTCGCGGCGCAATGTGCTGTAGCTATTGAAAACGCACGCTTAATTGAAATTGAAATTCAATCCGTACATATTAAGCACGAAATGGAAACAGCTTGGAAAATTCAATCTCATTTCCTTCCCCATAAACTGCCAAAAATAAATAATGTTGAAATGTCTATCCGATTAAAGCCTGCAAAAGAAATCGGAGGAGATTATTTCAATGTTATTAAAATTAATGAAGAGAACACTTTGTTTTTTGTTGCGGATGTTTCGGGCAAAAGCGTTCCGGCGGCATTAATTGTTTCAACAATATATAGTTTTCTGCAAATCTATTTTATTGTTCAAAAAGATAATTTCGATCCTATTGAAATGGTGCAGTCTTTTAATAGATTCTTAATCAGCTCAACAACTTCGGATAAATTCGCGACGGCCTGGTTTGGTATCTTCAATTCAAACTCAAAAACTTTGTTAAGTATCAACGCCGGTCATAATCCATCCTACTTACTTAAAGCAAAAGAGAATGCCTTAAAAAAACTTTCCGCCGGCGGCTTAATGCTCGGCAGCATGGATTTCCCCTTTTCATCGGAAACCATTCAGCTAGAGAAAGATGATTTAATATTTTTCTACACGGATGGAATACCGGAAGCCATGAATCAAAGCGAAGAAGAATTCGGTGAAGAACGTTTCGAAAAATTGTTAATTGCTCATCGCAATTTAGAACCTAATGATTTATCTAAAACAATTTTTGAGGAAGTTAAAAGTTACCGCGCTGCTGCCGAGCAGAGCGACGACATTACTCTCGGAATAATTAAAATACTATAACTATGATTTTAGAAAACGAACCAACCAAACAAAATATTACAGATGCGCACGAGCGGATTAAGAATCAAATCCATCGTACGCCAATTTTATCTTCCTCCTCTATAAATAATATTACCGGCTGTGAGCTTTATTTTAAGTGCGAGAACTTTCAGAAAGTTGGCGCCTTTAAGTTTAGAGGGGCCAGCAACGCTGTTCTTTCTCTCAACAAGGAAGAACTTCAAAGAGGTGTTGCCACGCATTCATCGGGGAATCATGCAGCTGCGCTGGCGTTAGCCGCAAAAATGAAAAACGTTCCGGCATATATTGTCATGCCGCGTACCGCGCCGCAAATTAAAAAAATAGCTGTACAAGGTTATGGCGCCAAGATTATATTCTGCGAACCGACACTTCAAGCGCGGGAAGAAACTTTAGCTAAAGTCGTAGAGGAAACCAGCGCGACATTTATTCATCCTTACAATAATTATTCTGTTATTGCGGGGCAAGCTACTTGCGCCAAAGAGATTATTGAAGAGAATGCCGATCTTGATTTTATTATTCCTCCGGTTGGCGGTGGCGGACTTGCAAGCGGAACATGTTTGAGCGCGAAATATTTTACTAATAAAACAAAAGTAATTGGCGCTGAACCACTTGGCGCTGACGATGCGTTCAGATCGTTACGTGACAAAACTATTTATCCTTCTGCAAGTCCAAAAACTATTTGCGACGGATTGCTTACTAGTCTCGGCGAGAAAACTTATGGAATCCTTAGTCGTGATATGTATGAAATCTTAACTGCTACAGAAAAATCAATAGTCGATGCTATGCGATTGATTTGGGAGCGGATGAAAATAATTGTCGAACCATCAAGTGCCGTAACGCTGGCAGTAGTTATGGAAAACAAAGAAAAATTTGCCAGAAAAAAGATTGCGCTCATTCTTTCCGGCGGGAATGTGGATTTGACTAAACTTCCGTGGAATTCATCAACGGATTAACAGCATCTTTCTAGCTATACTACTGTTCCGTGTTTGTAACCGGTAGAAATATATTCCCGAAGGGAATTGCCCGGCATCGAAACTTATACTGTGATAGCCAGCGGGCATTTCTTTATTAACAAGTACTGCTTCTTCCCTACCCAGCAAATTATAAACTATCAGATTTACAAACGTTCTTTCCGGGAGGGAATATTTAATTACTGTGGATGGATTAAACGGATTGGGATAGTTTTGTTCAAGAACATAATTCACAGGCAAGCTCTGTTCATTTTTTAGAGCGCTGTTTATTTTTTCGTACTCTATGGCGCGGTCAAATATTTCTTTAACGAATTGCGGCGCAACCAATTCACTTGCTTTTGCATTTGGATGACTATCGTTCCCGTTTTCTGCATACTGCGACTGTAACTTCCAGTCCGTTCCCACAAGTTTATGGTAAAAATCAAAGATGTAAACATTGTTGGGAAATTGTTTTATTTCTTTATCCAGCCCGGCAGCAAGAGTATCTTTGGCCCATAAACAAAAATCGTGAGACCGCTTTGCCTCTGCACTATTTGTTGAAGAAGCAACTAATGGTGCGTTTGTCCAGATCACAAAAAAATTGCCCGGGTAATTTTTCATTGCACGAACAATATGCCGCCAGTGCCATTTATAATTGTAAACGCTTTTGTTTTCCGGATTAAGTGTGTCGGATGGAACTCCAGTGCTCCAAATATTTGAAGATGGGAAACACGATTTTATCACAACAATTTTGTTCGATTGCAGAATCGGTCTTATATCTGCGTTAACTAAATCTCTATTCTCAAATATTTTATGCCAGCGTTCCCATTCGTTATTCCATGGGTTTTCGGGCCAGCTTTTTTCTTTCAAAGAAATAGCAAGTTGACCGGAAAGACTATGGTTCGAATTATACTTGGATATTTCATTTGGAACATTTGTAGTTGAGCCACTACTCCAAATACATCCGCCTGTTGAGTGATGTAGAAAAACTCCGCTTCTAAAATAATTTGATTGCGAAAGAATTAATGAACTAGTGGTCAATAAGATTATAACAATTTTCCATTTAGCTGTTTTCATTTCTTTCCCATTTGTTGTCCCAAGAAAAAGAATCCCGTGCTGTTTTGCAAATACTT
>CAZEDR010000363.1:0-3085 GCA_964510975.1 uncultured Melioribacter sp.
ATTCTTGATTTTTTCTTCCTTGCTCTTTTCTCAGCAACAAAAGGTAAGTTATAAAATTCTAGGAATTTCTGTTACGGGAAACAAGTCCGCAGATGCTAACACAATTATTGCTAACACAGGTTTACATGTTAACGATGAAATAAGCATCCCGAGCGATCAAGCCAATAATGCTATCAAAAGATTATGGAATTTAGGCATCTTCGAAGATGTACAATTAGCTATTGAGAAAAGCGTTGCTGATGGAATCTTCTTGCAAATAATGGTTAAGGAGTATTCCCGTCTGGAAAAAATTGTCTTTAGAGGCTATGATGAACTTAGCGAAGACGACTTGAATAAAAAGGTTTCTATTGTTCGCGGGCAAACTCTTAAGCCGCAAGAAATCTCGAGAATTATTACAAAGATTAAAGCTGAGTACGAAGAAGAAGGCTATCTTAATGCTCAAATCACTCCTACCAAATATGTTTTCTTTCAAGCGGATACTTCCGATAATGAAATAACCGTGACATGGAGAAATGAAAAAGATCTTTCTCAAGAATATCAATCTACATATGAATTAGATAAATCTTCTACTGTTAACTCAATTTCCAGAGTGAAAGACAGAATTATGCTTGTAATGGATATTGAAGAGGGTGATGAAGTTACAATAAATCAAATTCGTTTTAACGGAAACGTGGCTTTTGAAGATGATGATTTGAAGAGTGAATTTGACGAAACCGGAGAAACCAAATGGTGGAAATTCTGGAAATCAGCAAAGTTCAAACGCGATAAATTTGAGAAAGACAAAGATCTTTTGCAGAAATTCTATCAGAAAAAAGGTTACAGAGATTTCACTGTTCTTAAAGACACTACAATACTTTCTGCAGATAGAAAAACTATTGATGTAGTTGTTGATGTTTACGAAGGCAACGAATACAAAGTTCGTAATATTATCTGGGAAGGAAATTCCGTTTATCCCTCTGAAGAGTTGGATGCAAGATTGGACCTAAAGAGAGGCGCTGTTTTCGATTACGAAAAATTTGAACAGAACCTTCGCTTCAACGAAAAGCAAACAGACGTTTCCTCATTATATCAGGATACCGGCTACTTAACAGCTCAGATCGATCCCAAGGAAGAAAAAGTTGCTTCCGATTCAGTAGATATAAGAATAAAGGTTATTGAAGGAAGCAGATTTAAAATTGGCAAAGTGGATGTGCAAGGAAACGACAAGACTAAAGACAAAGTAATCCGTAGAGAATTATATACAATACCGGGCAGCTACTTTAGCCGCGGCTATATTATGCGCAGCATTCAGCAGTTAGCAAATCTTCAATACTTCAACTCGGAACAGTTATATAAAACCGGCGTTGATTACAAACCGGTTAGCGATAGTATTGTAAACCTTGCTTTCAAAGTTGAAGAAAAATCGAGCGATTATTTAAATGCCTCTGTTGGCTACAGCGGTGCTTTCGGCTTTAGCGGCTCGGTTGGCTTTACGCTAACAAACTTTTCTATTCTAGAGCCATTCAGAATGGGAGGCGGACAAGTACTAAATTTTAACTGGCAATTTGGCGTTGGTAACTTCTACAGAACATTTTCGCTTGGCTTTACCGAACCGTGGTTTATGGATACTCCAACATCACTTGGATTCGATTTATTTGATACACGCCAAAGATATGTTTACGATTTACGCCAATCCGGAATTACACTACGTACCGGACGCCGATTAACATGGCCGGATGATTTCTTCTATGTTAACGCAATGCTTCGTTTTCAATATAACGACGTAATTGACGGTCAAGGCATTTATCAAACCGGATTAACAAGGCAATATACCTTTGGTGTTGGAATTGCAAGAACAGATATTGACAACCCTATCTTCCCCGCTACCGGTTCTAAAATATCTTTAAATGGTGAAATTACCGGCGGACCATTTTTACCGGGCAACGTTGATTACTACAAATTGGATTTGAAAGCAGAGTGGTATAAACCGTTATTTAACAGCAAAAGGTTTGTACTCTATAGCAGTGCGGAACTTGGCTATATTGGCGAGTTAGAAGACAACACTCCAATTCAGCCGTTTGAATACTATTACATGGGAGGAAGCGGATTGATTATTGCAACTACCCCATTACGCGGTTATGATGATAGAAGCTTGGGCTCAGTTGATGCTGCCTCCAGCAGTGTTATTGGTAGCCGAGTTATGACTAAATTTACTACAGAGTTTAGAGTTGCCTTAGCAATGGAGCCGATTCCAATTTATTTGTTAGCATTTGCTGAAGCCGGTAACGTATTCGAGAATTTGAAAACCACGAACTTTTTCGATTTGAAACGCTCTGTTGGTGTTGGTGCAAGAATTTTACTTAACCCAATAGGTTTAATCGGTTTTGATTATGGATATGGATTTGACCGAACAAGCGTTGATGGACAAGCTCCGCAATGGATGTTCCACTTTCAGTTTGGTAAGGGATTTTAGTTAGATAAGTGAAGTTACGCATAAGTTGAATTTCATTAATCTTCCTTAGTGAAACTTGGTGACTTAGTGCTTTTGTGGCTCAATTTCTTAGACTTTCTTTTGCCACAAAGTCGCAAAGACACTAAGAAATCACAAAGTGCGTAACTTCAGTTAGATAGTTGAAATTTGATAGTAAAAAGTGGACTATCAAATACACTGTTATTTATTTTGGATTGTCCTTCTAAAAAATTAGTTTTCGTACCGTAATCGAAGGGAAAAGTTTATTAACTTATAAATAAGAGGTTCACGTGAAAAAACTAGTAGCACTTTCTTTAATTGTATTTACAGTATCAGTATTTGCTCAACAAGCTCAGCCAGCAGCAGCATTAAAAATCGGTTATGTTGATTCTGAAGTTATTCTTGCTCAGTACCCGGAAGCTATAAAAGCAAAGAGCGATCTTGAAGGATTAGTTGCTAAATGGAGAAAAGACTTAGACAGCATGTCAACAGAGCTCCAAAAAATTGCCGCTGACTATCAAAAGATGTCTCAAGAAAAGAATACGAAAAAAGAAGATGTAGAAAAAGTCCAAAAATCTTATGTTGAAAAAGAGCAAAGAGCTCAGCAATTTCAGCAAGCGAAATTTGCTCAACCTA
>CAZEDR010000364.1:0-3071 GCA_964510975.1 uncultured Melioribacter sp.
TGAAGCGAAAAAACATTGGGTCCAACTTCTGTTAAGCCATAACCTTGCCGAATAAAGATTCCTTTTTCATGCCATATGTTAATTAATGGTATAGGCATTGGTGCGCCGCCAACTATTGCATAACGAACTGAAGATAAATCAGTGGTCTTGAATTTTGGTGAGTCGGACATCATTTGCAGCATCGTGGGAACACCAAATAGGATTGTTGTTTTTTCCCTCTCCATTAATTCGAGAATTAGCTCAGCATCAAACTTTTGAAGCAATGTGTGCGATGCACCGTGATGCACAAAAGGAGTGAATAAAACATTCCACCCACCGGTGTGAAAAAATGGCGCGTAACTTTGTGTGTGATCTTGGCTAGTCAAATCTAAGCGTAATGCTGTGTTTATCGAATTCCATTGCAGCATTCTGTGATTGATGATTGCCCCTTTTGAAAGCCCGGTTGTTCCGGCAGTGTAAAGAATCATTACCGGGTCTTCTTGGTCATGGAGAGTTGATAGTTGAAAGTTGTTAGTAGCTGCGTGTAAAAGAAAAGGAGTTATTTCTTCAATCGTTTTCTTTAACGGAATTCCGGGAAGTACCTCAAGTTGTTCAACTTCTGTTCTAAATTCTCTTTCGTAGATAAACAATTTTGGTTCAGCATCGTGAATCAGTATATCTAGTTCGCGGGAAGTTAATCTAAAGTTAAGAGGGACAAGGATAGCGCCGCTTTTGATGCAAGCAAATAATAGCAAAACGTATTCTGCTCTGTTTTTAGAATAAACCGCAACACGATCACCTTTGCTAATCTTTAATTCATCAATAAAAAAGTTTGCTAAAGAGTTTGCGCGTAAATCAAAATCGGAATAACTCCACTCCATCTTAGTTTGGTGTTCGTGGAGGAACAACCTATCGGGCGTATATTTAGCCCACTTAGCAAGCCAATCAAATTGATTCATTCTTCTTCTCCAATGATCTGCTTCCGAAATACAATATCACCGCAGCAATTACGCAAGCAACCGGACTGATCAATAATGTTTGTCTCATCACTTCCGGGTTTTGAGTTACGTTAAATAAATCATTCAACTTTCCATATAACAATGGTCCTAACCCTAATCCTATTGCATTAACTACGAAGAAGTACATTCCGGTTGCAAGACCGCGTAAGTTTGGCCCGGCTATATCATTAACGTCTGCCGCAGCTGGTCCAAGCCAAGCAAGCGCAAATCCCAGCAGAATTGAAATTAGAACTAATTGAAGCGCAACGCTGGTACTATTGAGAATAATAAACCAAATTGGTATACAGAGCAACGCAATCATAACTGAGAAAAGCATTCTTCCGCCGGCTTTCTTTGCACGCATCTTATCAGCAATCCATCCGCCAAGTATGGTTCCAGGCAATCCGCCAACAATTGTTCCTATTCCAATCCACTTTCCAATCTCAGCAATGCTTATGCTTTGTGTGCGGACAAAAAATGTTGGAAGCCAGATTGAGACGCTGTTTGCTGCAACCGCAAAGAAAGCGTAACCAAACAAAATATATCTGAGCGGTACATTTTTGAATAACAATTTCCAATCTGTCTTCTCTGCTTGCTTGGCTGTATCACGAATTCCACGCTGTGGTTCTTTCAAAAAGAAAACTATAATGGCTAGAACTATTCCAGGAAATCCTAAAAAATAAAATGCGTGGCGCCAAGTGTATAATTGACTTATATACCCGCCAAGAAAAAATGCAACTCCGGTTCCAATGGCAATTGCTGAAGAGAATGTTGCTTGTACCGTAGCTCTCATACGCAAAGGGAAATAGTCGCTCAACATTGAAAGTGCTGCCGGACCTAAAGATGCCTCACCAATTCCAACCATCATTCTACAAAGAAAGATTTGCCAGAATCCTTGTGTGAAACCCGTTAATCCGGAAAACAAACTCCAAACGGTTAGCCCAAAGACAATTAGATTTTTGCGTGAGTGTTTATCGGCAAATCTCCCAAAAGGAATTCCAAGCACAGTATAAAAGATTACAAACGAAGTTGAGCCAAGCAATGCCAGTTGTGTATCGCTGAAAAACATTTCCGCTTTTATCGGTGCAAATAAAAGATAGATCAACACGCGATCTACAAAATTCATTACATAGATTAATGTTAGTAAACCAAGAGCATACCAGGCATAACCCGAAGTTTTTTGGGAATCGCTGCTAATTGTTTTTTCATTCATAGTTTTTTACCATTTGAAAATTGCACTCGCAAATGCTAAGCCGCCGCCGGATCCCATAAACATTATGAGATCACCTTCTTTTAATTTTCCTTTTTGATTTGCATCATCCAGAGCCATGGGAATGCATGCCGAGCCGGTATAGCCAAAATATTCCATTATAGTATGCGCGCGCGCGCGAGGAACGTTTAAGTTATCCAACGTCTCATATATACTATTGATGTTCAATTGTGTAAAAAAATAGTTTTGTATTTGAGTTGGTGAAACGTTCACACGCGTTGACAACTCAATAATCATTTTCGTCCATGTAACCGGATTTATTTCTTTAGGAAACTTGCGGACAAATTTCAGCAGGTGATCTTTTTGATCTAAAACTTGCTGAGTTATTGGCTGCTTGGTACCACCGGCATAAATTCCCATCCAATCGTGATATTGCCCTTCAGTATGAAGTTGACTAGCAACGAAACCTCTGTAAGTATTTTCTGTGGAAGAAAGCAGAACTCCGGCAGCGCCATCAGCAAAAAGCGTAACAGTCTTCTTGTCTTGCATATTTAAAAATTTACTCATAGCATAAGCGCCGATGACTAAAATGTTGTTGTATCTCTCATCCGCTCGAATATACTTTGAAGCTACGTCAAGCGCGGTAACAAATCCGGCACAAGCTGTATTGATGTCAAATGTTCCGGCTTTTACCGCTCCAAGTTGATGCTGCAAAACAGATGCTGTAGATGGGGAAAGGTATTCCGGTGTATCCGTTGCAATGATTATCAAATCAAGTTCTTCCGGCTTTACGTTTGCATTTGCCAGAATTTTGTTTGCCGCTTCAAGACAAAGTGTGCTTGTAGATTCATTTTCGTTGCACCATCTTCTTTCTCGTATCGTCA
>CAZEDR010000365.1:0-3049 GCA_964510975.1 uncultured Melioribacter sp.
AATAAACTTTCGTTTGGAACCGGCAATTTTGAATTCAGAGAAGTAGATACAAAAAAATACATTTGCCCAAAGTTCATTCAGACCGATCTAAACTTAGCTACAGCACAAACAGCGGATTTTAATAATGATGGGAACTTGGACATCTATTTCTCTAACTACAATTTTACAGATATGCTATTCCGGAACAACGGAGTTGGAAAGTTTGAAGAAGCATTTAGTAACTCCGGAATCAAGAAAATAATCAACCACCGTTCGTATGGAACTACTCTCAGTGATTTAAATTGCGATGGTTTGGTTGATGTATTGATTACATACAAACTGCCGGAGAATAATCAGTACATTTACTTGTTTATCAACAAAGGTGGTTTCCGGTTCGAACAAAAGGACAATCCAAATTTCTTTACGGATAAAGCGCCAACTGCTTACGCATCAATCTCAAACGATTTTAACAATGACGGGTTTCCGGATTTAGTAATATTCAACCATGAGTATAATCTTCAGTTTTTGCTTAACGATGGCAAGGCAAACTTTAGAGAAGTTGCAGCCCAAGTTGGTTTTACAGAAAAGTTCTTTCATCCTGAACCATCGGGAGGAGTTATTGCTGCGGCGGATGTAAACAACGACGGCTGGCTTGATTTATTTATTGGTTCGAGATTGTTTCTCAATTCGCCAGAGTTCAAATTTACTGAAGTTGGAAAATCTGTTGGTGTTGATTTTACCGGCAATCCATCCTTTGCGGATTACGATAACGACGGCGATATTGATTTATTCATCGGCAGTTCTAGAGAAGCTCTTGGAAAAGGTGATAGAACAACTCTGTACAGAAATAATTTAACGGAGAAAAATTTTGTAAAGGTAAAACTTGTTGGCGATGTAAGCAACAGAAACGCAATAGGAGCAAAAGTTTATCTACTCGGGTTTGATAAGAACGGAAAGAATGTATATAAAACTCTCCGCCAAAATGGAATTGGCTCCAACTCTCTATCTCAAGAAGATTATTCCGTAATTCATTTTGGAATTAATCCGGAACTGAAATATCAAGTTGAAGTTGTGTTTCCTTCCGGGATAGAAAAAATAGTAGATGCTGAAAGAAACACAACTATTGAGATTAACGAATCATCGTTTATTCAAAGAACGTTAGTGCTCACTAAAAAATCTTTTGAAAGAACGTTGTTGTTAATAAACTTGAAAATAGAAAGCTTTAAACTGGGCTTAGTGTTTTTGATTCTCACCGGCGTGTTTTTCTATGGAAGAAAAACTAAAGTTAAAAAGCTTGTCTATCATGTTTATATCGGCTTTTTCTTTTTGATATTTTATTTGCTGCTCGTTCATTTCAATATTACAAAGCCGCAAATTGTTTCCTCCTTAATTTCAATCGGATCAACCACGCTGCTCTCGTTTGGATTTGTATTTGCAGCAGTACGCTACGTGGAAATAAAAGAGAGCAGTTACATATCTCATTTCAAATTGCTGGAGATTCTTGGCGAAGGAGGTATGGGAATAGTTTATAAAGCAATTGATAAGCAAGATGGCAAAACAGTAGCAGTAAAAATTTTGAACGCGCACTTGCTTAAGGATGAAGAAAACCGGAGACGTTTAGCAAGCGAAGGCAGATTGCTCTCATCGCTTAATCATCCAAACATTGTTAAGGTATTTGAGTTTGGTGAAACAGCAGAACATTCTTTTGTGGCGATGGAATATCTTAACGGCGGAACACTGCATGAATTTATCGAAAAGAATTACCCGCTTAGTGAAGAGAAAGTAATTGAAATAACTAATCAAATTTGTTCGGGACTTCAAACGATTCACTCAAACGATATAATTCACCGTGATTTGAAATCGCAGAACATTATGTTTGATGAAACCGGCAATGTTAGAATTATGGATTTTGGTTTGTCTAAGTCGCCGCTTGTGAGTACAATGACTACGCTTGGAACAGTTGTGGGTACGCTTGGTTTTGTTGCGCCGGAACAAGTTACAAACATTAATGTAGATCACCGGGTTGATATTTTTTCGCTTGGTGTAATTTTATATCAGATGCTAACCAATAAGCTTCCCTTTAATGGCGAAAACGAAATTGCGCTTATTCACTCAATATTTAATACGGTTCCGCCGGCTCCTTCGGAAATAAATAATTTAATTACACCTAAATTGGAGGCGGTAGTTTTAAGATGTTTAGAAAAAAATGTAGATAAAAGATTTCAAACCGTGCAGGAAATAATTGAATCGTTGGGCTAAAGAAGCTAAAATTAATTTATTGGTTTCCGTTAATTATTTTTCTTCGCGTCTTTGCGAGACTATCCTTTAGCAGATTTTATTGGTTAGTACTTTTCACTCATCAAGAAAAAATATATATGGAAAACACGAACATAAATATTCCCATACTCAGCACAATCCCGTTTGTGTTGATGTTATTATCTATTGCAATCTTCCCTCTGTTTTGGAACCATTGGTGGGAAAAAAATGAAAACAAATTGACGGTGGCGGTAATTTTAAGTGTGCCGGTTATGGTCTATCTAATTGCCGGCGGATTAAGTGAAAAACTTTACGAAACAATAGTCTTCGATTATATACCGTTTATAATTCTTCTTGGCGCACTCTTTACTATAACGGGCGGAATTTATCTTTCCGGCGATATTGAAGCAACACCGATTGTTAACACAACTTTTCTTGGAATTGGTGCGGTGCTGGCGTCTGTAATGGGAACAACTGGCGCAGCTATGTTGCTCATTCGTCCGGTAATACAAACTAATAAGGAAAGAACACTCAAAGTACACACAATTTTATTTTTCATTGGAATTGTTGCAAACTGCGGCGGCTTACTTACACCTCTTGGCGACCCGCCATTGTTTATGATGTATCTGCGCGGCGCGCCATTTACTTGGTTTTTTCATTTAGCCCCGGAATGGCTTTTAACAAATGCTTTGCTCTTAGTTATTTATTTCTTTGTTGATACTTACTTCCACAAAAAAGAACCCGCAAAAGCATTGGAGCTTGACCACAGAGTGATTAGACCACTTAAACTACAGGGAAAGCTAAATTTTATTTG
>CAZEDR010000366.1:0-3033 GCA_964510975.1 uncultured Melioribacter sp.
TACCAACGGCAAATATTTTTGAACTGCTCGCTTCAATTAGATTCAATCGAATCGGTAAGATTGTGTATTAAGTTTTCGAATATGGTCCGAGAAACCGTTTTCCATTTAGATGTACCAAATGAGTTGGATTCTCTGCTACCCAGACTTCCGTTTCCCAAGCAATTTTTTCCAAATACCTGACCATATCTTTTTTGTTTAGAAATGCGGTTATAAAAACGAGTCCGGCTTTGCTCTTATCAAACAATTCTTCCAGCTCTATCTTACGCTTGGGATCAATTGGACCATGTGTTGTTACGGCTTCAATTAATAGCAGCCAATTCTTTTCCTTAAAATGAATAATCAAATCCGGCATCTTACCATGCGAATCGACAATCTTAACTCCAACAGTAGATAATGCTTTTTGATCAAAATAAGCCCACTTAACCTTTGCATCACCAACGTAAATTAGTTTTCCTTTGGGAGTAAAGTATGCACAAAAATCTTTTATAACTTTTTCTATTAGCTTATTTTGTCCGCCGCTTGATAAATATATTTCAACTTCTTCTGCTACACGTAATGTTATTTTGTCTATTTCTCGCTTTTGCTCATAAATAGATACAAGTGTTTTAACTTTAGATAAATACTTTTTGAGATTTGTTTCCCAAGATTTCGATTTGAATGTCCTTAGCAATTCAAGAACTCGGCTTTCAATTTCATAAACATAATTCGGACTGTTTATTGGTCTTGATTTATCCGGATTTGGAACAACTAATCCGGCTTGTATAAATTGATGTATCGTCTGGCGCCTTATGCTTTCGCGGGAATTTGGCGCATATTCTCTTTGATAATTTTCTTTAATGAAATTCATTATTGAAGTAATCCCTATCAAAACCGACTTACTTTTTGTCCAGGAATCACCTGGTTTCAAATTTACCAGCGAAAGAAGCGTTAGCGCCGAGCGATCATTTTGCTGATCTTTTGGAAGTCCAAGCATTTTTAATATTGTAAGCGCTTCTTCTATTTTCTTTTTAATTGCAATAGGGTTTTCTTTTGTCGTCATCTTAAATAGCTCCTTTTCAATTATTGAATCTATCTCGTCCTGATCTGGAATGGTCTCATAATAACTTCCTATACGAATTAGTTGGTCTAAATCCGGAATTGGGATATATCTTAAGTCTTCGGCATTAACCTGGGTGTGACCATTAAACAATCTAAAGTATTGATCAACAAGAGTTGAGTTTAGATAAATTGTTAAACCAATAGCCACCTCGCGCTCAAGCGGTTTGTTGTTGATGTGAAAGTAATTTATATGGTTTTCTACCCCGATCAGGTCAAAATTAAACTTGTCCGCATCATAAAATGCAGCAACAATTCGCTTTCTTTCTTCTTTTGAGCTGAATCGTTTACAAAATGTGTAACATCCCGATTTTATTAGTAATTCTTTGGTTTCTTCATTTATACATATAGCTTCTTTTTTCTTTTGAGAATATCGGGGCCACACGATTAGCCCATTCGAAAAATGAAACGGATAAAAAAGTGCTGTGGAATTAGCTGTTGTATTTTCAGTTAGCTGCTCTGTGCTTCTAAAATCAACCACCCTCCCTGTTGAAACGCTAATTCCAATATCATTCAATTTATTAGTTATGGTAGATATTTTTTCCAAAATACTAATTGAATATTCGTTCGTTATTATGTGAACTATCTTATTTTTATCGGTCGGTATGATTACTAAATCATGATTCACGTTTATTGTTTGAATTGTATCATCAGAAGGAGACTCACTAGTTGTAACCGTTACCATGTTTTCTGCTGGTCGTTGTGGTGAAACAACGAAAAGCATGTTTTCTTGCAAAACGCCATCCTCATCAAAAGCTTTATCTCTTCTTGTATAAGTGTGAATCTTATGGAAGTAGAGTCTGCTGAAAAATGAAAGGCGAAATTTTTTATAATAACTTCCATTGCAAAAACTTCGCGGCGTTATTCCAATTAGTTGACCAGCTGGGTTTAGCAGATAGCTTGACAAAGAAAGAAAGGCGGTGTAGGCGTTGGTTGTTTCTTCCTCTAAATAGTTTAATATTTTTCTAGATAATGATACGTTTCTTATTTTTTTATAGGGCGGATTAAGAATTATAACGTCAAAGAGACCCAATTTTGAATCCTTGTTGCAGAAAAGTCCGTTTTGTTTGTTGCTTTGTATTTCTTCAAAACCCAACTCAAAGAAATCTCTGTAAACAATTTCGCAACTAAACTGTATTCCGTTTTTGTTACAAAGCTCTTTGCAATCATCAAGTGTTGTTCTTAGTGGTTCGCTCAGCCCTTCATCTATTTCTACTGCCACCAATTCTATGCTTTCAACAATCTTTGCAGTACTTATAATGTGTTGCACTAACGACGCCGAGAGAATACCCGTGCCCGCGCCAGGATCAAGAACTCGAATTTTTTCTTTTTTGATTGGTAAAACTAAAGAAGATAGAAATGTTGAGACGACAATGGGCGTAAAGAACTGCGCATTTTCCCTTCTGTTTATTAACAAACTGGAATTAGTATACTCTACCCTAATTAGCTCAGCCTTTTCTAATATATTGTCGCTTGAAATTAACAAATCTCTCTTCAACTGTTTGGAAACAAAATTAGACAAAACTTTTCTTGCCCGCCAAAATTATTCGTAATCTATTCCAGCATAATCAGCAACCCATTTGGATGATTCCGGCTCATTGCCAAAGAAATCTTTTTTCTTTCCTTGCGTAATCGCCCACCGGTGAAGCCACGATATTCCATTGTTTTTTATAAATGTATCTGACGATTCATATACTTCATCTTTCAGCGCCTCATCTAGTGTTACAAACGCATAATTCTTTTTCCTAAACATCTCACAGAGCTCATCAAAATATTCGGCGTTAAGTGCGTTGGCGTGAATCAGAAGCGTCTGAGAAATATTTCTGCCAAATAATGCAACCGACTGGCTTTCCCAATACTCTAGCTTTAATCTCATATATGAAAGATAATCCTCGCCAATTTTATTCATCATCTGTTCATTCTTTTCTTTAATTGCCT
>CAZEDR010000367.1:0-221 GCA_964510975.1 uncultured Melioribacter sp.
GATGAGGAACATTCCAAGTAAGAATCCGAAATCACCAACCCTATTTACAACAAAAGCTTTCTTAGCCGCTTGAGATGTTGTTCCCTTTTCAAAATTTCTATCGTACCAAAAGCCAATTAGCAAGTAAGAACAAAGTCCTACACCTTCCCAACCCAAGAATAAGACAACAAAGTTGTCTCCGAGGATAAGGTTCATCATCGCGAAGATGAAGAGATTTAAGT
>CAZEDR010000367.1:231-3033 GCA_964510975.1 uncultured Melioribacter sp.
AACAAGAAGATTGCTATTAAGCCAAAAGTAGCTTCAGTAACTGGAAATGTTGCGGCTTTAGATAAAACTTCTTTGAAGTTGAGTGAATCAAATGTTAGATAGATTAGAAACATTCCAAGTAGAAAACCAAAATCGCCAATTCTGTTTACGACGAAAGCTTTCTTTGCAGCTTGTGAAGTAGTTCCTTTTTCAAAATTTCTATCGTACCAGAATCCAATTAAAAGGTAGGAACAAAGACCAACACCTTCCCAGCCCAAGAATAAAACAACGAAGTTATCGCCGAGTATCAGATTCATCATAGCAAAGATGAAGAGATTTAAGTATGCAAAGAATCTCCAGAAACTTTTATCGCCGTGCATATAACCGATTGAGTAAACGTGAATCAAGAATCCAACACCGGTTACAATTAAAGCCATAGTTAAAGAAAGTTGATCAACTAAGTAAGCAAATTTTACATTTAATCCGCCAACACTAAGCCAAGTAAACAGCTCAACTGTGTTCGATCTTTCTTCAACAGGCAAAGAAAGCGTTTGGAAGAACGCCCCAACAACAATCAGAAATGAAATACCGACTGTTGCGGCACCAATTGTTCCAATAATTTTTTCGTTCTTAATCTTTCGACCGAACAACCCGTTAATCAGAAATCCGATCAGCGGCAATAGAACTGTGAGGTATATTAGATTTATCATTACCACTTGAAAATGTTTATATCGTCAATATTGACTGTTAGTTTATTTCTGAAAATTGCAATGATTATTGCTAATCCAACTGTTGCTTCTGCTGCTGCCACTGTCATAACAAAGAACACAAAAACTTGGCCAATTGGATTTCCCAAATAAGAAGAAAATGTAACCAATGTAAGATTAGCCGAGTTTAGCATAAGTTCTATGCACATGAAAACAACTATAGCATTTCTTCTGATTAAAACGCCGGCAACGCCCACACAAAACATGAATGCGCTTAAAATCAGATAATATTCCATTGGAACTGTTGACATCATTTACTCGAATTTTTTCTTTGCTAAAACTAATGCGCCAATTGTAGTTGCAAGCAGTAAGAAACCGGCTACTTCAAAAGGTATTATATAATTAGTATAAAGTTCGTGACCTATTGTTTGAATTGTACCCGCGTTTATACTTGCTGCTTCATCCGGCGTAAGAGTGCGGGTTGGATTTCCTTTGAAAATCAGAAATGCCAATTGAACAAAAACGAATGCAGAAACTAGAATAGCGAAAAACTTAATTCCCCTTTTATCTACAAATAGTTTGTGTTCTGTTTCTGTATTGAGAAGCATAAGTACAAAAAGGAATAAAACCATTATTGCGCCGGCATAAACAATAACTTGTACTACAGCAATAAACTGCGCGTTAAGAAGTAAATATAATCCGGCAAGAGAAAAGAAATTAAGAACAAGAAAAACTGCGCTTATAACTGCGTTCTTGCGAGTAATCATCATTACTGCTGTAACCGCTGCAACAGATGCTAAAACAAAAAATAGAATGAGTTGAATGTTCATTAAGGAGTGTTCCTATAAATCATTCTTGGAAACGGAATGGCTTCGCGCAAATGTTCTAATCCGCAAATCCAGCTAACAGTTCTCTCTAATCCCAATCCAAAACCGGCATGAGGAACAGAACCGAATCTCCTTAAATCCAAATACCACTCAAAAAATGACTGCGGCAGATTATGTTCTTTAATTCTCTCTAATAGAAAATCCAAATTATCTTCGCGCTGACTGCCGCCAATAATTTCGCCGTAACCTTCCGGTGCGATTACGTCAACAGCCAAAGCAACTTTTGGATTTTCCGGATCGCGCTTCATATAAAATGCTTTTACTTCAGATGGATAACGATGTATCATAACCGGGCGGTCAAATTCTTCACCAATTATAGTTTCGTCAGCTCCGCCGAGATCGTTGCCCCATTCAAACTCAACACCTTTTCTCTTGAGAATTTCTACAGCTTCGGTATAAGAAATTCTTGGGAAAGGTCTTTTAATAGTTTCAAGTTTCGTTATGTCACGTTCCAAATCTTTTAATTCTTCGGGACAATCTGTTAAAACTGTCTGAACAATGTATTCAATAAATTCTTCGGCCAAAGCCATATCATCATCTAAATCGTAAAAAGCCATTTCCGGCTCAACCATCCAGAACTCTGTTAAATGTCTGCGTGTTTTCGATTTTTCAGCACGGAAAGTAGGACCGAATGAATAAACTTTACCAAGAGCAAATGCGCCGCTTTCTTCGTAAAGCTGCCCGCTTTGTGTTAAATAGGCTTTCCCAAGATCGAAATATTCCATTTCGAAAAGCGTGGACGTTCCTTCGCATGCATTTGGAGTAATTATCGGCGGATCAAACAGGACGAATCCGCGTGAATCGAAGAAATCTCTTATCGCCTTAACAACTCGAGCGCGGATTTTTAAGATCGCGACTTGTCTTTTTGAACGAACCCACAAATGACGGTTGTCGATCAAGAACTCAATTCCATGCTCTTTGGGAGTAATTGGATACTCGTGAGCAATTGAAATTGTTTTCATATCAATAACGTCAAGTTCGTATCCGCCTACGGAACGAGGTTCCGATTTCACTTTCCCTTTTACTTCGAAGGAAGATTCTTGAGTAAGTTTCTCAGCGGCTTCAAACAATTCTTCCGAAACGTTTCCTTTGAAAACAACGCACTGAACATAACCGCTTCCGTCGCGTAAAATCAAAAATTTAAGCTTTCCGCTTGATCTCTTGTTATACAACCACCCTTTTAGGGTAACTTCTTCCCCAACGTGGTTTTTTAAGTCTTTAATGTAAAC
>CAZEDR010000368.1:0-2976 GCA_964510975.1 uncultured Melioribacter sp.
ACCTCCAAGTAAAATACCACGGCTACTTGGATGATCTCCGCCTAAATATCTTTCACCAACTTGAATAGCTAACTGTCCGGCAATTTCACTCATAGCCTGTTGAATTGGAAGATCGTCGTCTTTTTCAATAAGTTCTATTGCAATAGCGGTAATCTTCTTCTTCATTAATTTTTCAACTGTGTTCTTTTTACCCACAGCCAAATGTAGCGCAGAGAAAAGAATTTGATCTTCTTGGAGATTGTCAACTTCCAGCTCGTTAAAAGGAGTGATACGAACAACTAGTTCACTTCTCTGAAAAATTTCTTCAATAGAATAGACTACACTTCCTCCAATGTTTCGATAATCATCGTCCGAGAAATGGCTGCCAACACCCGCACCAGATTCAATAAAAACTGTGTGTCCAGACTGAACCAGTGTTTGCACTCCAGCAGGAACAAGTGAAACTCTTTTTTCGTCGTTATGTGGTTCTTTTAGTATTCCAATCCGCATAGTTTACTGCTCTTTTTTTGGTTTACAAAATAGGTATTGGGGATGCGGAATTCAATTACCTTCTTTGATTCGAATCAATAACTTATTGCGGATTTAAACTGGTGTTATCGGCTCTTTCCCCTTCAAAACATTTATTATATTGTTAGCCGCAAGCTGAGCCATTGCCGTTCTTGTCTCAACTGTTGCGCTTCCTATATGAGGAAGTAGGAATACGTTCTTCAAAGTTCTGAGTTCGGGATTCACATTTGGCTCGTTTTCATAAACATCAAAACCGGCAGCAAAAATTTTATTTTGCTTCAACAATCTTATTAAGGCTTTCTCTTCGATTATCTCTCCACGAGATGTATTGACTATTATTGCCGTTTTTTTCATCAAGGCTAGCGCTTCTCCATCAATGAGATGATGCGTTTCTTTGCTCAAAGGTAAATGAACAGAAATAATGTCTGCCTTCTTCATCAAATCCTTTACATTCACTTTTTTAGCTAAAAATTCTGTTTCAAATTCGTCTCGCCTCTTTCTATCGAAGTAAATGATTTTAACACCGAATCCTTTTAATCTTCTCGCCGTAGCTCTGCCTATTCTACCAGCACCAATTATTCCAACAGTTTTTCCTTTTATATCAAAACCTAACAGCATGTTTGGCTTCCACCCATCAAACTTATTCTCACGCATCATTTGCTCTCCTTCCCGAAGTCTGCGAGCACATGCAAGAATTAGCGCAACTGTTAAATCGGCAGTTGCATCTGTTAAAACATAGGGCGTGTTCGTAACAACTAAACTTTTCTCTTTGGCATACAGAACATCTATGTTGTTATATCCAACAGCGCAATTAGCAACAATTTTACATTTACTAAAATTTTCAATTGCTTCTTTATCTATCTTCTCAGTTAATAAAGATAAGACTGCATCAGCATCTTTTGTCAGCTTTAAAAATTCCTTTCTCGGAATGGCTTGATCTTTTTCGTAAACAGTAACCTTAAAACCACTCTTCTTAAGCAATTTTTCCGGTTCGCCCGGCAATTTTCTTGTAATGACAACTTTCATAATCATCCGAATAAAAGTTTTACAATTAAAAGTGCGCCTAAGGCACCGGCAATATCAGCAATTAAACCAACAGCAACAGCATGGCGCATTTTAGAAATTCCCACCGATCCAAAATATAAAGCCAAAACATAGAACGTAGTTTCAGAACTTCCGTTTAATGTAGAAACTAAAATGCCGAGGAATGAATCGGCGCCATGAACTGAAATTGTTTCGGTCATTATTCCAATTGCACCGCTTCCGCTTAAAGGACGCATCAGCGCCATTGGTAAAGCTTCCGCCGGAAATCCAATAAATGTTGTAATTGGTGATAAGAGCATTATCAAAAAATCCATAGCTCCGCCAGCGCGGAAGATGCCAATTGCAACAAGCATCGCAACTAAGAATGGAATAATTCTTAGAGCAACATTAAATCCTTCTTTAGCTCCTTCTATAAATACTTCATACACTTTAACTTTTTTTATGAATCCAAATGCAACAAAAGAAATTATGATTGCCGGGATGGCAACTACTGATACAACTTGGATAATAGCTTTAATAGTATCAGCATCTCCAAGAAAAGAAAGTACACCGCTAATTATCATTAATACTACAGCAGCTATAAAAACGAATAAAGATACAAGCATCTTCCATGAAGATTTAACAAGTGAAATAAAATCTAAAAAACCCATCGGAAATTTCTCAAGAAGTTTTGTAGCAGTAATTGCTGCTATGGTTGCACAACCGGCACCGAACATTGATGTACCAATAATTATTGCCGGATCGCTGCTTCCTAAAGCCGCTCGTACGGCAATTGCTGTTGCGGGAATTAATGTTAATCCCGCAGTATTTATTGCTAGGAAAGTTATCATCGCGTTTGTTGCTGTTCCCTTCTTTGGGTTCAGTTTTTCCAACTCTTCCATAGCTTTCAAACCAAATGGAGTGGCAGCATTGCCAAGTCCCAGCATATTAGCAGAAACATTCATTACAATAGAACCAATTGCCGGATGATCTTGCGGAACATCCGGAAATAAAAATTTTGTAAACGGTCTAACAGATTTAGCTATTATGGCGATTAAACCAGCTTTCTCGGCTATTTTCATAATTCCAAGCCAGAGCGCCATTATTCCAACTAGGCCAATCGCAATGTTTACAGCTCTGCCCGCGTAATCGATTGCCGCATTTGTAACCGATTTCATATTTAACATTGTAATCGTTTCAAAAACAATCCAAGATGAATATTTTCCCGGCTCAATCTGCTTTCCTATCCAGAGTTTGCCGGTTAAGTCTTCTTCTTTACCGGAAGCTGAGGCCATTTCTTTCCAAATCCTGGGAGTTGAAGAACCTACTTCCATAAAAACAGAATAAAAGCCTTCAGCTTTATTGTAACTGAGCTTTACATTTTGCGAAAACTCACCGCTTTTGCTTTTATAAAAAGAAGAAAAATTTTTCTCTTCAACTTTTAGT
>CAZEDR010000369.1:0-2955 GCA_964510975.1 uncultured Melioribacter sp.
GCCAAGTCCCCAGCCTCTTTTCTTTGTGCTAAAACCGGGACGGAAAATATCCTTGCGTTTTCCGGCTTCAATACCTTTTCCATTATCAGAAACTTCGATTTCGATCTTATTTTTCGCTTTTAGGATTGAAAAGTGAATCTTTCCATCCTTGTGTTCAATTGCATCAAGTGCATTTTTAATCAAATTCTCAGCCACCCACTCAAAGAGCTCGGCATTTAATTTAGCTTTGGCATCTCTCTCTCCATCCAAAGTAATCTCAACACTCTTTCCAAGTTGAGGAAGTCTCCTAGAGAAATAATTAATTACTTTTTCAATTACTAAATATGGGGAATCGCTTTTCAGTTCAGGTTTAGAGCCAATTTTGGAGAAGCGTTTTGTAATTTTGTTAAGTCTTAACAAATCGCTGTCAATTTCTTCTGAAGTATCTAATACTTTATCCGGATTGTCGTAATTCATTTTTAAGATTTCATTCCAACCCATTAAGCTTGAGATTGGCGTACCAAGCTGATGAGCTGTTTCTTTGCTCATTCCAACCCAGATATTGCTTTGCTCGCTTCTCTTAATATAGCTGAAACTTGAGTAGGCAATTGCAATGAATAAAATGGCAAAAATTATTTGTAGAAACGGATAAAAACGGAGGCGCTGAATTATTTCAGAATCACCAAAATAAATTCTGGAGAGAATCTTACCATCCGGTGTACGTACATCAATAGGTTGATGAGTAGAGGCCAATTCCTTTACTTTGCTATGAAGCAATTTGACTAACTCTGCTGAAGTAATTGTGGAATCGTGTTCGATGTTTTTATAACCAAATCCAACCGCGTCGGAAACTTGATCTTTATTATCCGTGAGAACAATGGGGAAATCGATGCGGCTAATTATATTATTGAAGATAAAACTAAGGTCGCTATTAGTTGTTTCCGGATTCGCTGCAAACTCTAAACCGCTTGCGTAGAGTTGTACAATTTCTTTTTCGCGCTGCTGTAACTTAGCTACGAGGTTTTGAGTGTAGTATAGCGTGGCAAACGCAATTACAGCTCCAATAACCAACAAGGTGAGTTTCAGATTTAACGACTTGGGGCCGGATGAGTATTTCATTTTTTACTCCGAAACGAATTCCATTTCAAATTTACAAAAGCAGCGTACCTAAACGAAATTATTGTCGGTGCAAAAAATCGTCTATAAAATTATTGTTTCATCCCGTTTTGGACCAACAGAAACCAATCCAATTTCAAACCCGCTTTTCTTAGCCATGAAATCAAGATAATCTTTTGCTCGTGATGGTAATTCATCCAAAGTTTTGGCTTTCGAAATGTCGGCATTCCAGCCCGGCAGAGTTTCATAAACCGGTGTTACAGTCGAAAGTCGGTTAACATCGGTTGGAAATGACTTTAATTTTTTTCCATTCAACTCGTAACCAACGCAAACTTTGATCTCATCAAAACTGCTTAACACGTCAAGTTTAGTAATGGCAGCTCGGTCAATTCCATTAATCATTCTGGAATAATTAACAAGGAATGCATCGTACCAGCCGCAGCGGCGAGGACGCCCGGTTGTAGCTCCGTACTCGGCACCAATTGAGCGAAGTTTTTCGCCGGTTTCATCTAACAACTCTGTTGGAAATGGACCGAGACCTACGCGAGTTGTATATGCTTTCACAATCCCGACGACCGAGGTGATCTTAGTTGGAGGAATTCCGGAACCGGTACATGCACCGCCGGAAGTTGGATTTGAAGAAGTAACAAATGGATAAGTCCCATGGTCAACATCTAACAGGGTACCTTGTGCGCCTTCCAGAAGTATTGATCTGCCCGAAGTCAATGCCTCGTGAAGGAAATAAGTTGCGTCAGTTATGTATTCATCTATCTGATCATCAAAATCTAGATATTCTTTTATGATTTCTTCAACGTTCAGTTCTGCGTGGTTATAAACTTTTTTTAGCAGATTATTCTTCTCATCAATGTTGCATCGGATTTTTTCTTCGAGAATTTTTTTATCTAGAAGATCTACAATTCTAATTCCGCTTCGGGCATATTTATCAATGTATGAAGGTCCAATCCCGCGTCCGGTAGTACCAATTTTTGAAGAACCGCTTTCGTTAATTGAATCTAACAGTTTATGATAAGGCATAATTAAGTGAGCGTTGTGACTGATAAACAGACGTCCTTTTATATTTATGCCAAGTTCTTCCAACTGCTTTATTTCATCTAATAATGCTTTCGGATCAATAACAACGCCATTCCCGATAACACAAATGACGTTTTCTCTAAGAATGCCGGAAGGAATTAGATGGAGGATAAATTTCTTATCGCCAATTTCAACTGTATGCCCGGCGTTTGCGCCGCCTTGGTATCTGACTACAATTTCATAATTCTCGCTAAGAATATCTACGATTTTACCTTTACCTTCATCGCCCCACTGGCTTCCAACTATAATTCCGACGCTCATTAAATCCTCTAGCTTATTAGACAAAAAAAACTCCGGTCATTTCAGCCGGAGTGAAAACAACCTTTACATTGTAAAATTAGTTGCCAAAACTCTTTATAGCGTCGTCAACTGAAGAAAAGTTCTCGAAAATTGTAATGAGCTTTGTAATAACAAGCAAACTTTCGATTTTTTCTGTTGCGTTAGCAAGCTTAAGAGCGCCGCCGCCATTCTTCATTGTAGTATAGCCGCTAATCAACATACCTAAGCCGGAGCTGTTCATAAATTTGGTCTCTGCTAAGTCAATAACTACATTCTTTTTGTTATCATCAATACACTTATGTAGAAGATCGCTAAATTCTTGAGCTTCTGGACCGCCCATAACATTACCAACTAGTTCGACGACAACAGCATTGTACTTTTCAACCGGTTTGATCTTCATGTTAACTCCTTAGTTTTTGTTAAAATTATATGCGTTTTTAAAACTTTAAATTTCAGCGCTAATGATGGATATAATCGTTTACAAATAAT
>CAZEDR010000370.1:0-2953 GCA_964510975.1 uncultured Melioribacter sp.
TAGCGGGTTTAAAACTGAAATATACTTTGTTCAGCTTCTTTCCATAAACCGGAATTGAATAATTATGATCGTGATACTTGAAATCAATTGTTGACACCCCTTCAAAATCAGAATTCGTTCTTACGATAAGAAGTTTCTTCTCCTTATTGAATTCGGTAATAATATTTTTACTCGGAAAGAAAGTGACCGAATAATCGGGCAGATAAAAAAGATCGGATACAACTAGCGTATCAACTTTTCCGGAGATAACTTTTATCGGTGAGATTATATCGCTGATATCTTTAAGCTGAGGAAATATTTGCAGTGGTAAAAGAAAAAACAGCAGCCCACACTTAATTGTTTTTATAAGTAGTTTCATTTTTCATTCATATTTAGTTTTAGTTATGCCTGCTTTCTATCTTCTTTAATAAAGAACCATAATACTGCAGAGATAGTAAGTGATATTGTGCTGATAATAAATATCAAACTTTTATCCGGTGCATTGTTAACGGCTTTACCTATTCCAAAGCTTGCTACTAATTGGGGCAGCACAACAGATAAATTGAACAGGCCCATATATAAACCCATTTTGTACTGTTCAACTTTTTGAGACATAATGGCAAACGGCAAACTGATTGTTGATGCCCATCCTATTCCAAGCATTGCCATAAGAATATAGATTGCATAAGGGGATAACCCGAAGAAGAGCATTAAAAGATAACCAACAGCCATGGAAGCAATACAAACAGTGTGTGTTGTAACTCTACCAATTTTTCTTGCTATCGGTTCAAGAACAAACACAGGCAGTACTGCAGATACTGCGCTGAAGATTAAAAACCCTATTGACACTATCCTTCCCATTTCAACCTGAGTTTGTGCTGGTATAACACTTCCCTCACCAAATCCAAAAACTTTGTACTGCACATAAACAAACATGTAAACAAACATTGTCTGAATTCCAATCCATGTAAAAGAATGCGCGGCAAGAATTTTTTTGAACGCAAGATGACTTCCTGTTCTTTTTATAGAATCTTCATCTGGGGTTAAAATAATTTTTATTACAAAGAACAATGAAACAACAAGGCAGAATATTTCAACTGCATAACCGGTCATTTCCACTTGAAGAAGTTTTATTACAATCGCATAAACTCCATACAACAAAAATCCCCATAGAGGTTGGATTATTTTAAGGAGTTCAATGAATGAAGTTTTTGTTTTAACTGCCCCGGTATTTTCTTTAATGTTCTGCACCAACTCTCTTGGTTCTTCTATAAAGTATGTTGGAACTAATGATAAGACAAGAACTAATCCAACACCGAAATAGATAAGCACATAATTATTCCACACCGCGCCAATTACATATGCAAGAACTCCAAATGTTCCGGAGATTGTCTGCATCCATGTATAACCTTTTGTTCTTTCAACACCTTCAGGGGTTACATCCGCAATTATTGACCTTGTCGGATTGAAACTTACATTGATTGCGAGATCTAGAGTTAACGCAACAACAATTGCTACGCCGAGTATTCCTCCAAAATCCAGTGTGGAGGAAATTATATCAATGTTGGGAAGTGCAAGAAGCATTAATGCAGAGAGCAATCCGCCGATTAGAATAAATGGCCTTCTCCTTCCATTCCACATCCAAACATTATCACTAATTATTCCGATTATTACCTGTCCTAAGATTCCTGCTATTGGTCCGGCTGCCCAGACTAATCCAATCTCATCTATTCTTAGATTATACTTTGTGCTTAGTATCCAGCTTAATGCGGATATCTGTATTGATAATGCAAATCCCATTGCTGTTGCGGGCAGACTGAGAATTGCGTAAAAAGTGTTTGTAAGTTTTTTCTGGATTGCTAACATTTAATCTCCACTCACTTGATGATGATTAATTACACCTACTTTATTAAATATATTTCCGCAGCCATCGCGGGTAACAATATTTTATTGTTCTTTATTCCTGTCTGTGAATTGTCATCCGGCTTGATCAGTTTATTCCATTTACCACAAAGAGCATCAATCGATCCGGAATCAATTTCTTTTGAGAACGAATTCTCATTAAGCATTACAACTATTTTTTCTTCTCCATATTTCTTCAGATAAATGTAAACATTATCAACCGGCGGTAAATGAAACAATTCTCCCTTGCTTAGCGAAGGATATTTTTTCCTTAACTGAAGAAGTTTATGCACATAATCATAAATATCATTTTGTTTTTCGGTTCTTCCTTCTCTGGTAAAGGCATTTAACTTATCTCCATAAAATCCACCCGGAAAATTGGAACGAAGAATTCCATGCTCGGGAGTTCCAACCATCCCTATTTCTGTTCCGTAGAGAATTTGCGGAATTCCCCTAGATGTAAGAAGATGAGTTAAAACCATTTTCACTTTTTGAATATCGCTGTTTGCGCTGAACATTACTCGTGCAATATCATGATTATCGGCAAAAGTTAAAATGTTGTTTGGATTTTCATAAAGAAAATCTTTCGTCACAGTTTCATAAATTCTGTAAAGATTTGATTTCCCTTCGAGAAAATCTGTGTACGCATTTTGAATTGCGAAATCAGTTACAACCGGAAGATTTGTATTAATGCTTCTATTCAGTTTAGAATCTTTTTGGAACGAAGCAAGAAAAGGAGTCTCGCCGGTCCAGACTTCACCCACAATATTAAAATGAGGATACTCATTCATAATTACTTTTGCCCATTCAGATAAATATTTTTTATCTGCATACGGATAAGTATCTTCTCTTATTCCATCGATGCCGGAATATTCTATCCACCAAATTGTATTTTGGATTAAATAATTTTTTACATATTTATTCTGCTGATTAAGATCTGCCATATCATCAACAAACCAGCCATTTCTTAGATGATCATTCGTAATTTCAACACCGTGAATATCAGCATCAATCATTTTATCATGCCAAGCATTAAGATGTTTTTCCTTCGTGCCATTGATCCAATCATGCA
>CAZEDR010000371.1:0-2921 GCA_964510975.1 uncultured Melioribacter sp.
CAAAGAATACCAAATAAACCAAAGTCCCTTTAGGGATGATACAGAGTACATCTATGCTCATTGCTATATCGGTTTTGAGGTAATTGGCTAAGCGTTTAATCACTCGTGTTGTTTTGTTGCTTTGCGTAATCTATCCATGATCGCTTGCCCCAAACCTTTTTCTTCAATTTGTTCAACGAGAATCAAATCGAGATTTTCTTTTTCGAGATCGTGAAGAAAGGAAAACAAATTAGCGGCGGCTTCGCGTAGATCACCTTTTGGTGAAAGAACACGGGCATCTGCAAAAGGAAACTTGAATTTATTTTCCTTGAAAAATAGTGCGCCTATTCTTTTATCCTCATCAAGAAACTTTTCGTTGAAAAACCTTAACGGAGTGTGGGGCGAATAATGAAACGGAAGCTGACCGGGAGAATTAGGTTTGTTCTCGTCGGCTATACCAATTTTAATTTCACCGATCTCTTTTTCAATATCTTCTTTAGATAATCCGCCGTGGCGCAGCAAATAAAATTCTTCGTTATAGAATTGAACGATTGTTGATTCAACTCCGACAGAGCATTTTCCTCCGTCAAGAATCATATCAACTTTATCGCCCAGATATTTTGCAACGTGAATTGCTTCAGTTGGACTAAGATGCCCAAACTTATTTGCGCTCGGCGCGGCAATTGGTCTTCCGCTCATTTCAATTAGTTGCAGCGCTACCGGATGATTCGGCATTCGTATTGCAACTGTTGGATTGCCGGATGTTACAATATCGGGTACAAGTTCTGTCTTCGGAAGAACAAGTGTTAGCGGTCCGGGCCAAAACTTATTTATTAACTGTTCAACTCTTCCATTTTCGACTGAGGTTAGCTTTTTTAACCAGCCTCTATCCGCAATATGAAGAATCAAAGGATTAAAGGTGGGACGCTTCTTAGCCTCGAAAATTTTTGCAACAGCAATCGGATTTAATCCATCCGCACCTAAACCGTAAACGGTTTCCGTGGGGAATGCTACAAGTCCGCCCGATTTGATAATTTCCGAAGCGCTAAGCACGCTTTCATTATTTGCTTTATAAGTATTCATAACCTTTACGAAAATATAATTTTTGATAACGACTTGTTTGAAATATCTTTGCATTGGAATACGATTGAGTTATTAAAAATGTCTTCATTAGAATTCCCGTCAGTCCGAGCGCCCGCTTCGACTCGCACCCGCCACGCCTTTGGCTTGCAGAGGCGGATCAAGCAAGGCGAGGACAAAGGACGAACTAAAACCGATGTTACTATACAAATAATGTTAGTGAGAGTGATATGAATGAACTAAAAGATTTTTGCAGACTTCTGGCCGATGAGAGTGGTAAAATAATTAACCAGTACTGGCGTAAAGAATTCTCTATAGACAATAAAGCCGATTCCACACCAGTTACAATTGCTGATAAAAAAGCCGAAGAGACAATGCGCGAAATGATTATGAAGAGTTTTCCAGAACATGGAATACTCGGTGAAGAATTCGGCGAGCATAATTCCAATGCAGAATACAAATGGATTCTGGACCCGATAGATGGAACGAAAAGCTTTATTCATGGTACCGTTACATTCGGAACATTGATTGCCTTAACAAAAAACGGTAAACCAATTCTTGGCGTTATCAATCAGCCTGTGCTAAAAGAGTATTTGATTGGTGATAACGAATCAGCTGAACTTAACGGTGTTAAAGTTCAAGTACGTGAATGCCGCGACATTGGTAGCTCAACACTTTTAACAACAGATCATATTCATGTTGAGAAATATCAGAATATAAAAAAATTTGAAGAGTTGATGCACAAAGTAAAAGTCTACCGCCAGTGGGGAGACTGTTACGGCTACTACCTTGTTGCAACCGGTTACGCCGATATTATGATTGATCCGATTATGAGCGTTTGGGATTCTATGGCGGTCATTCCCGTAATTCGAGGAGCCGGAGGAATTATTACAGATTATCATGGAGGCAATGCCGAAACTGGAACTAGCATAATAGCAACTGGAGGAACTATTCACGATGAAGTAATTTCTATTTTAAATTCTTGAGATCAGAATAGAATTATGAACCGTAAACTTCTAGCTGATTTCAAGGGCGTTTTCTTTGATTTATATGGAACTCTTCTAGTCCTAAATGATGCGCAACAATCAAATGCCGATTGGGTAAATACTTATTATAATTTCATTCTGAAGCATATAGACATTTCTCTAAGTGAGGTTCGTGATATTTGCACGGATATTCTGGAAAGCGATATAGAGAAAGATAAAACGCTTGGACTAACGACTTATGAAACCAAAATAAATTTGTGGTTGGAAAAACTCGGAATAAAAATTTCTAAGGAAGAACTAGCAAAGTTTGCAGATGAAACTGCAAGCGTCTGGCAAACCAACATAACACTAGCAGAGGATGCCGCTTTTGTTTTGGAAGCGCTGCAAAAAACCTATAAGCTTGCTCTTATAACCAATTTCGATCATACCCGCCACATTAACAAAGTTGTAGCACGGCACAATCTAAATCATTATCTCGATCCGATAATTATTTCAGACGTTGCGGAAATAAAAAAGCCGAACCCGGAAATTTTTAATATCGCACTAAGACAAACCGGGTTGAAGAATGATGAAATAATTTTTGTTGGGGACAGTAAGGATGATATTAATGGCGCCGTTGCGGCTGGAATAAAACCGATTCTAATTAAGCATAACAGCAACGCTAAAACCGATACACCAAAAGAATTTGAAAATGTAACCACAATCTATTCGCTCTCACAGCTGCTGGATTAGTTTTCAACTCCCGGCTTCTGAATAAGGATTATTAAAGCAATGATGCAGAAACCGGAAACAGCATTATTGCAACTGGTGGAACTATACAGGCTGAGGTTATCAACATGTTGAATTCAATTTGATAATGAACAGAAATACAGTCGT
>CAZEDR010000372.1:0-2920 GCA_964510975.1 uncultured Melioribacter sp.
AAGTTGCTCGCTTTAAATCCTTCGGGTAGACCGCAAGATTACAGCAGTAATGCTGTGGCTAGATAAATAATTGCCGTCCCGCCTAAAGCGGGATTACAGAATTCGGCTTATAGACATAAGCCATCTCTTGATTTTCTGCTTCCAAGGACGTTATGCAAAGTAAACGTTGGAAGCTTAAAGATCCGGCGGATGAAAAGTCCGTGCTGGCTCTTGCTGATAGTCTAAATGTATCGAATGTTCTCGCATCTCTGTTAATACACCGTGGCGTTACAAACTTCTTCGAAGCAAAAAATTATTTCCGCCCCTCGCTGGAAACTTTGCACGATCCTTTCTTAATGGATGGAATGCAGGAAGCCACTCAGCGCGTTATTAATGCTTTAACCGGCAACCAAAAAATTTGTGTTTACGGCGATTACGACGTTGACGGCACTTGCTCTGCAGCATTAATGTATCTCTTCTTGAAAGATCTCGGTGCTAATGTTGAAACATACATTCCCAATCGTTTAACAGAAGGTTACGGAATGTCAAATCAAAGCATCGATATTCTTAAAGCGCGCGGTGTTAATCTTATTATTTCTGTTGATTGCGGAATAACCGCCGTTGATGAAATTGAACACGCCAATCAGCATGGAATTGAAACTATTGTATGCGATCATCATCAGTCAAAAGAAGTTTTACCAAAAGCATATGCCATTCTCGATCCAATTAAGCCGGGCTGCAATTATCCATTCAAACATCTTTCCGGTGCCGGTGTTGCATTCAAACTAGCATGTGCAGTTGCTGAGCGAATTGGTAAAAAGGAATTGCCTCTTAAATATCTCGATCTTGTTTCGCTTGCCGGTGCAGCAGATATTGTTCCCCTAGTTGATGAAAACAGAGTTCTGGTTCGCGAAGGATTGGACCTCATTAATTCAAATCCTCGCCCCGGAATTGCGGCACTAATTCGCTCTGCGCGTATGGAGCCGGGTAATCTTACAGCCGGGCAGGTTGTTTTCACAATTGCACCAAGAGTAAATGCTGTGGGCAGATTAGGCGATGCAAACCGTGCTGTTGATTTGTTCACTACTGAAGATCATAAAAAAGCTATTGAGTTTGCGCGTGTGCTTGAAGAAGAAAATACAGAACGACGCAAGATTGACGAGATGACCTTTTCTCACGCAATGACTTTGCTTGAAGAAACTGTTGATCTTGATAATGAAATGGCAATAGTACTTCACTACGAAGATTGGCATCCGGGAGTTATTGGAATTGTTGCATCCAGAATGGTTGAGAAATTTCATAGACCGACAATAATGCTTACAACAATTGATGGTGTGGCAAAAGGCTCTGCGCGCAGTATTCCGGGTTTTAATATTTATGAAGCACTTCAAAATTGCGAGGAGCTTCTTGTTCAGTTTGGCGGACATGAAGCAGCTGCGGGTCTAGCGATAGAAGTGGCTAAGCTCGATGAGTTCAAAGCTAAGTTCAACACAGTTCTTAAAAACTGCATGACCGAAGAACATGTTGTGCAAGAAATTAAAATTGATGCAAAGATTAGTCTCTCGGAAATTTCTCCAAAATTTATTCGCATACTGGATCAGTTCGCTCCATTTGGTCCCGGTAATATGCGTCCAACTTTTTTGAGTGAAAATGTTTCTTTCGCATCAACACCTAAAATAGTTGGCACTAATCATATTGTTACTACATTCAAGCAGAACGGGCACGATAAAGTTTTTGATGCAATCGGATTCAATCTAGGTTCATTCATAAAACAGATTGATAAAGAAAAGAATTTGGTGGATATTGTTTATACAATAGAATCAATACAGAAAGACGGGAAGCCATATCCGCAAATTCGGCTTAGAGATATGAATATAAAAGAAAAAAATAACGGAAATATTTAGAGGTGTAGAATGTCGGGGCACTCCAAGTGGGCAACAATTAGAAGAAAGAAAGCGGTGATTGATGCAAAACGAGGAAAGACTTTTACAAGATTGATTAAAGAGTTGATGATAGCAACAAGACAAGGGGGAAGCGATCCGGATGGAAATCCGCGATTGCGTTTAGCAATTGATAATGCAAAATCCGCAAATATGCCCGCCGATAATATTGAACGCGCAATTAAAAAAGCTGCCGGCGAACTTGAAGGGCAGCAAATTACAGAAATGATGTATGAAGGTTACGGGCCGGGCGGAACTGCTATTGTTATTGAAGCAGCTACAGATAATAAAAACAGAACTGTGCAAGAAGTACGTCATTGGTTTTCTAAAATTGGGGGCAACATGGCGGAAAGCAACGCTGTTGCCTGGATGTTTGAACACAAAGGAATAATCACTGTAAAGCGTGAAGGCAAAACAGAAGATGAAATGATGGAATTTCTTCTTGAAGCCGGCGCCGATGATTTTATTACAGAAGAAGAAGTTTTTGAAATACGCACAACACTGGAAGATTTTGAAAATGTTCGCCGGGCATTGATTGATAAAAATCTGAGTGTTGAAAATGCTTCGCTGCAATGGATAGCCAAAATGCACACTCAAGTTGGAAAAACTGATGTAGAAAAATTTGAAAAACTTATAGATGCACTTGAGGACATAGATGATGTTCAAAATGTTTACACAAACGCAGAGCTTGCGGATTGATTTTATGTTCTGATATATCTAGTCAGACCGAGCGCCCGCTTCGACTCGCGCCCGTCACATCTCCGGCTTGCCTAGGCGGATTAAGCGAGGCGAGTAGTCGAGGTCTAATGGTGAAGAAATGCGAATAATAGGAATTGATCCCGGAACACTATTTACCGGCTATGGAGTTATTGATTACGAGAAGAATGAAATAACACATGTGGCTTCCGGTGTAATTAAAATTCCGCCTACCAAAGAACAAGCCCCGCGCTTAAAAAAAATCTACGAAGAAATAAATCTCGTTATCAAAAAATATAAACCGG
>CAZEDR010000373.1:0-2908 GCA_964510975.1 uncultured Melioribacter sp.
TTCAACAGAGTTAGAAAGGACATCGAAATTGCAGTTAAAGCCGGCGGACCGGATGTGAAATCTAATTCAAAACTTAGAATAGCAATGCAAAACGCAAAGAGCGTGAACATGCCGAAAGATAAAGTTGAAGCCGCAATCAAACGCGCTTTTTCAAAAGATACTACCGGCTATCAAGAAATTATGTATGAAGGATACGCACCGCATGGTGTTGCTGTGATTGTTGAATGCGCCACCGACAATCCAACCAGAACAGTTGCTAACGTGCGCCATATCTTTAGAAAGCATGAAGGTGTTCTTGGTAATTCCGGATCAATTGCTTTTATGTTTGAGAAAAAAGGATTGATAAAAGTTGCTAAGTCGGTAGCGCCGGATTTAGATGAATTTGAATTAGAGTTAATTGATTTTGGTCTGGAAGATCTTTCTTACGATGATGACAATATTTATATCACAACTTCATTTCAAGATTTCGGTTCGATGCAAAAAGCGCTTGAAGAAAAGAACATAGAAATCGGTGCTACGGAAACTCAGTATATTCCAACCAATTCAAAAGAATTGACTGAAGAGCAAAAAGTGGAAGTGAAAGAATTGCTGGACGCGCTTGAAGAAGATGACGACGTGCAAGCGGTTCATAATAATATGCAACAATAATTTCTAAACTAATTGGTATAAAATAGATGAGTAAGCTCCACGCATCAGCTCCGGGAAGAATATGTTTATTCGGCGAACATCAAGATTATTTGAATTTGCCGGTTATTGCCGCTGCGATTTCGAAAAGAATTTTTATTGAAGGCGTTAAACGTAAAGACAAAACAATTAATATTGATTTACCCGATTTGAATTCTTCCGAATCATTTCTGATTGAAGAAACAATTCCATACACCGTTGAACGCGATTATCTGCGAAGCTGCGTAAATGTTTTAATGCGGGAAGGTTTTACTTTTTCCAATGGTTTTAATGTTACGATGCATGGAGAAATTCCAATCAATGCCGGAACATCAAGTTCATCTGCAATGATAATCACGTGGATAAATTTTCTTGCAAAAATGAGTGATCAAGAAAAAGAACTTGATCGGCAAGAAATTGCAAATCTTGGTTATAAAGCCGAGGTTTTGGAATTTGGCGAACCGGGCGGAATGATGGATCATTACTCAACTTCCGTCGGCGGCGTAATATGGCTCGAATCATTTCCGGAAATACATTTAGAGCCAATGCATCCAAAATTCGGTGAATTTATACTTGGAAATTCTCAAGAACCCAAGGACACAAAATATATTCTTGCACGCGTTAAGAAAGGTGTAATTAATATTGTTAATGATCTTAAAAGAAAAAATCCGGAATTCTCTTTACAGAATATTCGGCTGGAAGAATTTGATAGATATACCGATGAACTGAATAATGATCAGCTTGAACTGCTTCAAGGAACAATTAGAAACAGAGATATTACATTTGAAGCTAAACAAGTATTGCTTACCGAGCCGCTCAATCACCAACGTATAGGACGATTGATGAACGAGCATCAAAAAGTTTTGCGCTATATTCTCAAAATCTCGACACCAAAAATTGATAAGATGATTGAAACTGCGCTTAATGCGGGAGCTTTTGGCGCTAAGATAAATGGCTCCGGCGGCGGCGGATGCATGTTTGCCTACGCACCGGAAAATGGCGAGAAGGTTTTGGAAGCGGTAAAATCAATTGCGCCGGAAAGCTGGCTAGTTACTATTGATGAAGGTACAAAAACCGAGGCGGTTGATTGAGTGACAGACTTGCAATTTTAGCCGGTGGTGTTTCATCGCGAATGAAACAATCACAAGTTGATTCTGCCCCAATTGATTCCAAGTTACTGAAAGACGCAGAACAAAAATCCAAAGCAATGATTCGTATTGGCGAAGGAGAGAGACCTTTTTTAGATTATTTGCTCCTTAATGCTAAACTTGCTGGTTATACTGATGTAGTAATTGTTGTTAGCGAAAAAGATGATTCCATTAAATCGTACTATGAAGAAAATAAAAATGATTCTTGGTTTAAAGGAATTGAATTGAGTTATGCAACTCAAACAATTCCGGAAGGAAGAATAAAACCTCTCGGTACTGCCGACGCTCTTCTTCAAGCTTTGTTGATAAAAGAAGATTGGAGCGGGAAAAGTTTTACAATGTGCAACAGTGATAATCTTTATTCTAAACGTGCACTGGAGTTAATGAAGAATTCAGAACATCCAAACGCATTGGTTGATTATGATCGAGATGGTTTAGGAGTTGAAAAAGAAAGAGTTGAAAAGTTTGCCATTACGAAAAAAGATGAAGGTGGATTTCTACTAGATATAATTGAAAAGCCTTCTGCAGAAGAAGTTGAAGCAGCAAAATCAGCAAATGGATTTGTTGGCGTAAGCATGAACATTTTCAAATTCAGTTATGATATGATTCGTCCAGCACTTGAGATTGTCCCCATGAATGAAATCAGAAAAGAAAAAGAATTGCCTACTGCGGTTAAGTTGATGATGGAGAAAAATCCAAAATCAGTTTATTGTTATCCGTTAAACGAAGCTGTCCCCGATTTAACTAGCAAGCAAGACATCATAAAAGTGAAAAAGTTTTTAGAAGAAAAATTTTTACAAAAGGAAGTATGAAGAAGATAAAAGTAGTTGTAACCGGCGGTGCGGGTTTTATTGGAAGTCACATTGTTGAGTACTGGATAAATGCAGGCGCAGAAGTTCATATTATTGATAATTTGCGATCAGGTTTCATATCAAATGTTCAGTTGTTTCCGCAAGCAATATTTCATCAAATAAGTATTACTGAAAGAGAAAAAGTATTCAAGATTTTAGAAAACGCTGATTACGTTCATCACCTGGCGGCTATGATTTCAGTACCGGAGTCAGTTGATAAACCGCAAGAGTGTGTCGAAATAAATA
>CAZEDR010000374.1:0-2871 GCA_964510975.1 uncultured Melioribacter sp.
TGTTGATAGAACCGCGCTTGATAAAATTCAGCAAGCCGGCGGATTTATTTCCGTAAATACCGGAAGTGTTCCGGACGGCAACGCAATTCCAATTCCAAAAGATCATGCCGGTTTATCAATGGATGCGGCCGCTTGCATCGGTTGCGGCGCGTGTGTTGCGGCTTGTAAAAACGCTTCGGCAATGTTATTTGTAAGCGCAAAGGTTTCTCAGTTTGCGCTGCTGCCTCAAGGACAGCCGGAACGCTACCAGCGCGTGCAAGCAATGGTAAAGGTGATGGACGAACTTGGCTTTGGCTCTTGTTCCAACACATACGCTTGCGAAGCCGAATGCCCGAAAGGAATTTCCGTTAAGAACATTGCCCGCATGAACCGCGATTACTTGATGGCGAATGTGAAAGTGGAAGCGTAAAACAGTACTTAGTAGTTAGACTTTAGTATTGAGATAAAAAACCTCAGTTCGTTAATTCGGATTGGGGTTTACGTTAACTAAATGAGTTTGTCTAAGATGTAATATGAGTGTAAATGAAGTTTCATATGATCCAATTCTGGTTTACCTCGATGAAACCGGAGATCATTCCCTTGAGAAGATAGACAAAGATTTTCCAATCTTTGTTCTAACAACTGTTTTAGTTCGACAATCAGTTTATTGCAATGAGATCATTCCAAAAGTTTACCAACTAAAAATTGACAACTTTGGTCACGAGGGAATTATTTTACACTCAAGAGATATTCGTAAAGCACAACCTCCTTTCGAGTTTTTACTTAATCCCAATAAGCGTGAACCATTTCTAAATTCTATATCGAATTTAATCGGTAACCTCAATTTCAGATTAGTTGTATCTGTAATTAAAAAGGAAAAATTAGTTAAGCTTTATTCCAAACCATTTAATCCCTATGAATTGGCGCTTAAGTTTAATTTAGAAAGAATTGTTGCTATTTTGAACCAAGCAAAACAAGCTAAAGTCCGATTGGTAGCTGAATCTCGTGGTAAAAATGAGGATGATGCCTTAAAACTAAGTCTTTATGAGATGATTCGTGAAGGAACGGAACGTATTAGCAAAGAAGAGTTAAGCCATTTCGAATTTATTCTCACATTTTTGCCGAAATCAAACAATATTGTCGGTACCCAAATTGCAGATTTGTGTGGTTATCCTATTGGGCGACATATTCTTAATCCGGAAAAAGAAAACAAGCCATTTGAAGTAATACGACCTAAAATATTAGGTAAAATTAACGGATGGGAGTTTTTTAAAGTATTCCCATAAAAAGCAAAAGGCTCCGAAATTCATCAGAGCCTCTAACCGACCGAGCATTCCCAGTCCCTTATAAAACCAGTTGAAATTTAGCTTACATTCCATTACCAATCAAGTAAATTTTTGTCTGCCTTCCATTCCGGGTGATGAGAGCAGAAGTTTAAAAACCCCAGTTCGTTTGCTCGGATTGGGGTTTGGTTTTTGTAGAGACGTTCCGGCTTGTCCCGTGTTTTTTTGCGGGATAAAATGTCTGTCTTTTGTAAAAAGGCAGTCTCAAAAGTAATTCTTCAAATAAATAATCTGCGAAAATCAGTTAAATCTGCGTCATCCGCGGGCTATTCTATAAACAAACATTACTTTTGAGACAGCTTCTCACGTTTATCATAGCGGCAAAACTAGCTCACCCTTTACAAGTTAAAATCGTATATTGTAGCTGAAATAAATAAGTGTCTCAGTAATCAGAAGTAAGTCTTGCTTAAAAAAATCGCATCAAAGCTGAAAAACCTATTTGGCACGAAGCCAAAACCGAAAGTTTCAACTCCGGAAGTAAAAGCCAAAGAAAGCCATTCAACTCCAAGAAACAAGAAACCATATACAAAAGATAAAGCCGCTGAGCCTCAGCTTCCGCGCAAACCATATAAAAAAGAAACACGGGAAGAATACCGCTTACGCCACGAAAAGCGCGAACAAACCGAGAAGAAAATTGAAAAGCCGGTTCAACAAATAATTTCCCAAGAACCTTGGGATGAATCTGTTTTCAAAGTTCCGGTTGAAGATGGCAAAACACGTTTTCATGATCTGAAAATATCTAAAGAAATTTTGCACGCTGTTTATGAGTTAGGATTTCAATATTGCACTCAAGTTCAAGCAGAAACGCTTCCAAAATCTCTAACCGGAGAAGATGTAACAGCGCAAGCTCAAACCGGAACTGGAAAGACCGCTGCTTTTCTGATCACGATTTTTAATCACATAATTGCTAATCCGTTAGATAAAAAAAGAAAACATGGCGCGCCGAGAGCTTTAATTCTTGCACCTACCCGCGAGCTTGTTTTGCAAATCGAAAAAGATGCACGCGGACTTGGAAAATATATTTCTTGCTCAATTCTTTCTTTGCTCGGCGGTGTAGATTATATGAAGCAGATGAAATCTCTTAAAAGCGAAGTTGATATTCTTATCTGCACACCCGGCCGCCTTATTGATTTCATGCAAAAGAATCTTGTTGATCTTGGTAAAGTAGAAATCTTAATTATTGATGAAGCCGACCGGATGCTTGATATGGGTTTTATTCCGGACGTTAAAAAGATTGTTGTAAGCACACCCGCAAAAGCAAAACGGCAAACAATGTTTTTCAGCGCAACACTTACCGGCGATGTGAAGCGTTTAGCTGAATCCTGGACGCGCCAAGCATTTGAAGTGATTGTAAAGCCGGAAGAATTAGCGGTGGAAGCAATTGAACAGATAATCTACATCACTACTGTTGCTGAAAAACCTACGTTGCTTTACAATCTTATAATGCAAAAAAAATTAGAGCGCGTTCTTGTTTTTGTAAACCGTAAGTACGAGGCAAAGCGCGTGAAAGATACTTTTGAAGCTTACGGAATTAGCTGCGCGCTTCTTT
>CAZEDR010000375.1:0-2866 GCA_964510975.1 uncultured Melioribacter sp.
AAGAGGGCGCGGTTCTACTTGATATACGCGAAGATTACATGAATCTCTACAAGCGCTTCGGTGTGAAAAACGAAATTCAAATTCCGAAAAGACATCTTGAACAACAACTTCACAAATTACCCAAGGATAAAACAATTATTGTTGCTGATGCATCAGGTGTTTTCAGCAAAGGAGCTTGTGTTTTGTTAATCAAAAACGGATTTCTGAAAGTTGAAAATCTCGCCGCGGGAATAGTTGAGTGGGAACAAGATGGAATGCCGTTGGTTTTTGATAACAAAGAAAAACTTTCCGGTTCATGCATGTGTCAATTGAAACCAAGGAATTCTTAAAGCAATAGAACTCAAATAACTTGGTTTAGCGGATTAAAACGGGTAGAGCAAGGACTTCGGATTTACAGTGTGTTGCATAGTCAAGGATTTCGCTAAAACTTGGACTAAGACAATTGTATAGTCCAAGTTTGGTGCATAATCTATTCGAGGATAGACGTGTTTTGGAAGGAAATGGCTGAAAGCAAAAAGCCTCTACAATTGCAGAGGCTTTTAAATATCTGGAGTTCTCCCCCTTTGGGGGAGAAAAAGAGGGGGCTTTTATTTCAATCTCCATTCGCCTTTATCATACTTTGTGCGGAGCTCAATTAACTCCGGCAAGTCCATTCCAATCTCTTTTAGGAATTCAAGCTTAGGAACGCCGTTTTCATCCCAGCCGCGTCTTTTGTAAACTGCATCTTTCAATTGCTCGTAACGGTTTTCTCGGTACTGCCGTAACACTTTCTGTTTTTCTTCGGTAGTTTTTCCTTCCGGATCAAAACCAATAATTTCCTTCAACTGTTTATCATAACGTTCCTGGCGCGATTCATATTCTTCTTTTGTAACCGGACCGGCAGCACGGAAAGGCTGAGCGTCCCATTTTCTTGTTCCAAAACCTCTGCGAAGGTTGAACATTCTTTGATAGTTGTAAACTCTTTCAGAATCTCGAATGAGCTGATGCTTGTCAAATTCCTTTCCAGTTACAGCTTTATAGATCGTCACATAATTATCAACATGTTCCGGAACTTTTGCCGGTTCATTTGTCTGCGCATTGTTTTCCGGTTCAACATCATTCCACGGAAGCTTGCACAAGCCTACCAATCCAAACCAGGTTCTGAACATAGGGAAGTAGTGAAGTGCCTCGGCCTTGTTTTCAAAAGTTGGAATTTGGTTGTTAACCATATCCATGAAGATCAGCCAAGCTTCATCATGTTGTGGACCTTTATTTGTAAGCGCAAAACCACCTTGCTGAGCGAGCGATTCTTTTGAAACGTATTCCGAATACTCAAGCCCTTTGTTTTCCATTCCAATATCTTGAAGGAATTGAGGATCGCCCCAACCGTTAGCACCGAACATTTCTTTCATTTTGCGAACACCGAGTCCGGCAACTTTTCCAAAACCTTCTCCACGTGCTAATTGATGGAGTAGTTCCATCGCGTTATCAGCATTTCCAAAATTTAATTTCAAACCGCCGGTGCGTTCTTCATTCAAAATTCCATTCTCGAAACATTCCATTATGAATGCAAGTAGCGTTGCCCAAGTGATTGTACAGATTCCATAAGTATCGCAATAGAAGTTTGCTTCAACAATATAATCTGGGTTAAAAATTCCGCAGTTAGAACCAAGTCCGCCGGCGTTTTCATATTCCGGTCCGTCAACTATAACGCATTGACCTTTATAAGGACCGGTGCGAAGAACGTAATTGTTTACACCTTTTGCGCAGCTCATGTGGCAGCCAAGCCAGCAGCCGTCCGGTGTACCTTGCGCAAACATTGCTTTCCAAACTTCGGAATTAATTTTACCGGCTTCTTTGTGGCTTCCAAATTTATAATTATGTGTAGGAAGCAAATCATAGTCGTTCATAATTTCAACTAAGTGAGCAGTTCCCTTAGTTCTCATTTCACATTGCTTGTCGTCAAGCTCTTTAATTTCTTTATTGAAGCGTTGTCCTCGTTCCATGATTGCTTTCATATCAACCACTTTGTTCATATCGCCTTCAACTTTTGGAACAAGAGCAACAAGAGCTTTAATATTTTTCTTGCGGAATACTGTTCCAATACCGCCGCGACCAGCTTGTTTTAATCTTACGCGTTGCTTTTTCTTATCATAGAAACTAAAGTTTAGCATTCCAATTAGAGAATGATCTGCCGCAGTTCCCGAAGAAACTACCGCAATTTTCATTTTGTCAGATTCATTGGGACAATACATTTCAGTAAGTAATTCGGATAGTTCGTGGCTATCAATTGGATCAGCCGGAGCTTCTTCAATACGAATTGTTCCACCGTTGCGTCCATCTATTATTACAATTACTTCTTTCTCAGCAATTCCTTGAAGCTCAATTGCATCGAAACCACAAATTTTTAGGAACGGGCCAAACCAGCCGCCAACGTTGCTATCCATCGCGGAATCTGTTTGTGGAGAAATTGTAACAACCAAAGATTTTCCGGTTCCGGAGTATTGAGTAATACCGCAAATTGGTCCGCCGGAAATTACAATTTCATTTTCCGGGTCGTTCCATTTTGTGTCTGGTGTTGTCGCATCCCACAAGAATTTTAATCCGTATCCTTTACCGCCGATAAATTTTTCTTTTACTAAAGCTGAAATATCTTTAATAGTAATTTCTTTTGAACCAACATCTATGTGAAGTGATTTATCCGTATAACCTCTTTCCAGAGGGGTAATTTCATACTGAAATTCTTTTAGCGTTTTGCGTGCTTCTAATACTTCTGCAACGTTCATACAAAGTCTCCGATAGTCTTTTTCGTTTTACAATTTCAACAAAAAATTGTGTGAAAATATAGCAATCAATAAAATCAAACCAAAAGGTACTTTTTATTCAA
>CAZEDR010000376.1:0-2844 GCA_964510975.1 uncultured Melioribacter sp.
TGAAACAGAATGCAAGCCTCCTCTTGTATAATTCCGGGCTTTCTATTTCTTTTTACTTTTTGCCGTTTCACTTTTTGTCTCCGGTTGTTCCACTTCACTTTCTTCTATTTACGATTTTGATTATCCGCTAACTACTAAAACCGCAAAATCAAATTCTACACAGATGCAAATCCAAATTCCACAAGGATGGCTAATTGCTGAAGACAATGCTTATAAAACATCCGACATCTGGCTTGTAAAGGAAGATTATTCTGCAACAATTAATTTTGAAAAAGTGAGCTTGGATGAGGAAACAATTAAAAGTTTCTCGGAAAATGAGCTTGGAAAGGTTGCAGAGATTAACAAGACTTTAATAAAAGCTAGATTAGGCAAGAGTTTCAACGGTTTCACTAATGAAGAAGTTTTTGGCAGCACAGCCAGAACATTTTCGGCATTTCAGTACTCAGATGAAAAGGGGCGGCAGATTAGAACCGTCTTCTTCAAAAACAATTCGCAATTCTACGAAGTTACCGCCTTTGCGCTAAAATCGGCAAATCCGGCGGAAATCTTTAAAGCCCAAAATTCTGTACTTGCTTCTGTAAAATAAATCCGGAATTTTGCATTCCGTACGGCAACATTTTTGCCGTTTAACCATCTTTATATATGAAAGATCTTTTCCAATAGGATGGAAGTGAATAATTCTTCGCAAAAGATAATTGAGTTTACACTTGTGTATAACCAAAACAAGAAAAAACTCTACAATTACGCATTCAAGATGCTGTGGGATCAGCCCGCGTGCGAAGACATAATTCAAAATACATTTATAAAGCTCTTTGAAAATCTGGATAAAATTAGAAACACCGACAGAATCGAAGTGTGGTTGTATACAACCGTGCGCAATCAAATTTTTACTCTTTTTAGAAATAAGAAAGTTCATGTTGACCAGTATTACGTTGAAGACTCGGATGAGCTGGAAATTGATTCATCGTATAAACTTGCTGAACAGTATGAAGAAATGGAGCTTAAAGAAATTATAATGGCAGAACTGAACAAACTGCCTATTGAACAGAGAGAGGTTTACCTTCTTAAAGAATATGGCGGATTCAGTTATAAAGAAATTTCCGGAATGATGAGTATTGACGAGGAACTTGTGAAGAGCCGGCTTCATAAAACCAGACAAAAACTAATCAAACAAATTTCAAAAGTGCTGATATGAAAAGAATTGCTTCCATCTTGTTGTTTGTTGTAAGTCTAACTGCTCTTACGTTTGGACAGACGAATCCTACTGATTCATACAAAAAACTTTTTAACGAAGGCAATTATAAAGAAGCCATTTCTTTCATTACAAAAATTGACAGCATTAAACGTTCAGCAGAAGATTGGTTTTATTTAGCGCAAAGTTTCAATTCAAACAAAGAATTGCTTCCGGCAGTCGCTGCTTATAAAAAGGCTGTTGAGCTCAATTCTACACATAATGGATTCAGACTAAATTACGCGCGCGCGTTAAATGTTTCGGGCAACACAAACGACGCAATTGAAAATTTAGAGCAGATCGTAAAAAACGATAGTACAAGCATTGCCGCGCTTTCCGATCTTGGCGCAATTTATTTGAACGCCAAAAAATATATTCTTGCACGGGGAATTTTTGAAAAAATTCTTGAGCAAAACTACACCGACTTTCTTAGTCATTATTATTTAGCTCTTTCCGTTTATAATATGAATACAGCACAGCCGGATACGGAAGCTATTCCAAATCATCTTACACATTGCTTGATTAACAATCCCCGCTTTACTCCGGCACGTGATCTATTGGGAAATTATTATTTCACGAAACAGCAATACAGAAACGCGTTAGTTGAGTATGAATCATCTTCTTATTACAAACCAGAAGAAGCGGAAGCTCATTACAAAATTGGCTTATGTCTGGAAAAATTAAAACATTATCAAACAGCAATTCCAAGCTATGAGAAGGCGTCGGAACTTGATTCAACGGTAGTAAATTATCATTCTCATCTTGGCTACTGTTATTATATAGAAGGTAAAATGGATTCAGCAGTAGCAGCTTACAGTCGCGCGGCTAAACTTGATAAAGACAATCCAACAGTTTTTCAGAATCTGGGAATGGCATATTTAAGATTGGATTCTTTGGATGCAGCAAAGAAAACATTTGAATTAGCATTACAAAATTTTGGCGTTACACAAATGGCATTCATTATGAATCAGATTGGCTACATATATCTGAAGCAGAGCAAGTTTGAAGATGCGCTTGCCGCTTGCGAAAAGGTACTGGCACTTGATCCAAACAATGTTTATGCCTCTTTTAACATAGCGCGCGCTTACGATGAACTGAAAAAATATTCTACCGCACTGAAGTTGTACAAAAAAGCTTTGCCTTTGATTAAAGAGGTGCCTTCAATGCAGTCGGATTATAAATACACCCAAAACCGAATTAAAGACTTGGAGAAGTAAAGAGGATTATTATGGAAACGAAAGAATTAATAAATCTTATAGATAAATATTTTGATAACGAGCTCGAAAAAGGAAAAGAAGCGCTTCTCTTTTCATCGCTCGGTATTAACGAAGATGCACGCGAGTATTTCAAGAAAATGAACACTTTGAACGCCGCTATCGGCAGTTCTATGGATGAGTTCCCTCAATCTCTCGAAGAAAAAATATTTAAGGGAATTTCAAAACAAAGCCAAAAATCGGAAAGCAGCTTTTTCAATCAAAAAGTTTTTACTGCAATTGCCTACTCATTCTCAATAATACTTCTGGCTCTCTCAATTTTCTTTTACTCTAAGTCGGAAGAGTACAAAGTTCAGTTCGTTGACTTAACGCGCGAAGTCAAAGAGCAGAACCAAAAAA
>CAZEDR010000377.1:0-2820 GCA_964510975.1 uncultured Melioribacter sp.
ATAATTATAAATACAAACCGGAAATCTGCGATAGAAACTTTCTACTCATTTTACAGTCATTTGATTTATTAAATCATTGCAATTACATAAAAACGAGAGTTGAGTTATCAGCTCCGGTACTTTACTTGTCTTTAAAAAGAAAATATTGACCGATAATAAGTTTAAGAATAACAAGTTAGGAGAATTCTAGAATTGAAGATCACTAAGCAGTTTACTAATCGCGAAAGTAAATCTTTAGACCAATACCTTCAGGAAATTGGAAAAGTTGATCTTTTAACTCCTCAACAAGAGATTGAATTAGCAATTCGTATTAAAAAGGGTGAGAAAGCTGCCCTTGATAAATTGACAAAAGCTAATCTAAGATTTGTTGTGAGTGTGGCTAAACAATATCAAAACCAAGGTTTACCACTGGGCGATTTGATTAATGAAGGTAATCTGGGTCTTATTAAAGCCGGATTAAGATTTGATGAAACACGTGGATTTAAGTTTATTTCTTATGCAGTATGGTGGATTCGTCAGTCAATTATGCAAGCAATTGCAGAGCAATCCAGAATGGTTCGTTTACCACTGAACCGTGTTGGTGCATTAAATAAAATGGGGAAAGCTCTTAGTCAGTTAGAGCAAGAATATGAACGCAGACCTAGTCCGGAAGAAATTGCCGAACAATTAGATATGGATGTTAGCGACGTTACATACGCAATGCAGATTGCCGGTCGCCATATTTCTATGGATGCTCCATTTGCTCATAGCGATGATAACAACAACAGTCTTCTAGATGTTATGCCAAACGAAGATCAGCCTTCTCCAGATCATACTTTAATGAAGGAATCTTTGAAAGCAGAGATTGAACGTTCTCTTTCCACATTAACCGAACGCGAAGCAGAAGTAATTCGTCTCTACTTTGGTTTAGGTAAAGAACATTCTCTTACTTTGGAAGAAATTGGCGAGAAGTTAAATCTTACTCGTGAACGTGTTCGTCAGATTAAAGAAAAAGCTTTGATTCGTCTTAGACATTCTAACAGAAGCAAAAATCTAAAAGCTTACTTAGGATAAAATTTAACCCCGGCATGCCGGGGTTTTTGTTTTAAATTCTTCCTCTTTCCTTTCACAATCCAAAACTAAATTCTTATTTTTTCCAAAATTCTTTTGGTGAACAATGTCTTTAGAGAACCACTTCCTAAAATTCCGTAAAAACATAATTGGAATTGATCAAAAATTTTGTACTCCATATGGAGAGCAGCAGTTAATTTATGCAGATTGGATAGCTAGCGGCAGAATGTACTCACTTATAGAATCAACTTTGGTTAACAATTTTTATTCCTTTGTAGGTAATACGCACTCGGAAGCTTCAGTTACTGGCACTTCTATGACCAAAGCTTATAGTGAAGCCAAAAAGATTATCAAGCAGCATGTAAATGCTTCTAAAGAAGATGTTATTGTTTTTTCCGGTTATGGAATGACCGCAGCGATTAATAAGCTGCAAAGAATTCTAGGGCTAAAAGTGCCGGAACAGTTACAAAAGCATATTCAGCTTTCAAAGGAAGAAAAACCGGTTGTCTTCCTTACTCATATGGAACATCACTCAAACCAAACATCTTGGCTCGAAACGATTTGTGATGTGGTAATCATTGAACCCGATTCTCTTGGCTTAATTAATCTGGAACATCTTAAACATCTTCTTAAGCTTTACGAACACCGCACTTTAAAGATAGGCTCATTTTCAGCCGCATCAAATGTTACGGGAATTGGATCTCCTTATCATCAGATGGCAAAAATAATGCATGAACATGGCGGTTTTTGCTTTGTTGATTTCGCTGCTTCTGCACCTTATGCGAATATGAATATGCATCCGGAAGACCCTCTCGAAAAAATTGATGCTATCTTTTTCTCCCCTCATAAATTTCTCGGCGGACCGGGAACATCGGGTGTGGTTATTTTCGATTCAAAACTATACAAACTAAAAGTGCCGGAACAACCGGGTGGCGGAACTGTTGATTGGACGAATCCATGGGGACAGCATAAATATATTGAAGACATTGAAGCACGCGAAGATGGTGGAACTCCCGGCTTTCTTCAAGCAATTAAAACTGCTTTGGCAATTAAGCTTAAAGATGAAATGGGTGTTGAAAATATTCTAAAGCGTGAACATGAATTACTTGTAAAAACTTTTGAGAGACTTTGTAAAATCCCAACACTTCACATTTTAGCTCAAGAACATGAAGAACGACTTGGCATAATTTCTTTTTATGTAGAAGATATTCATTACAATTTAATGGTGAAGCTTCTCAACGATAGATATGGAATTCAAGTGCGCGGCGGCTGTTCTTGTGCCGGAACATATGGCCATTATCTGCTTCACGTTGATCCCACCCGCTCTAAGCGCATTACAGATAAAATTAATCATGGCGATTTATCTGAAAAGCCGGGCTGGGTCCGCTTCTCGCTTCATCCAACAATGACAGATAAAGAATTAGATATCGTTCTTACAGCAATTGAAGATGTAGTAAAGAATGTAAAAGAATGGGTAAAAGATTATACATATTCACCCAAGACTAATGAATACTATCAAACGAATAAATGTGAAAAGGAGAACTTGAATATTGAAAAGTGGTTCGACTTTTAGTTTATTTTCAAAACAAGATAAGTTGTATTGACTTTTGTAAAATATTTTGGCTAACTTCGCACCCAAGATGACAAAGCAAAAACTAAATATCGAGAATAAATTAAACCACGGTTGGTGGTGGTGGCACATTTTAAATAATCGTATTACTCAGTGAAATAAACTAACCAAATAGAAATTAAACTAACCCTTCTTGGAAT
>CAZEDR010000378.1:0-2819 GCA_964510975.1 uncultured Melioribacter sp.
ATTTTTTCTTGTTCACTCAAAAAGTAAAATGGAGAAACATATAAATGCGCCAGTATGGATGGAATAAAATGAACTAAATATTTAGTGGAAAATTTTTCTTCTTTTCCGGTTACAAATTTTGCATATAGGTAAAAAATTGGTCCGTAGATAAATGGAAAGCTGAAATTTGCGCCGAAAATTATCGGATAAGTTTTGTACCAGCCGGCAGCAAACGAATACACACTTAGTAAGTCTAGCGAAAGAAAAAACATCATTACAGACAAAACTCTGTTTGCTTTGATGTTATTCTTGCTAAACAAAAGAAAAACAGTTAATAGAAATCCTTGAATTGAAGCCAGAAGAAAAATATTTCCAATCAAACCGTTCACTAAATATCCTTTCTGTTGAGGGGCAAAGATAACTGATTTGCCAATTACCAAAAAACCTAATGCTAGATGCAAATTGTAATCTCTTCCAAACAGATTTATATTCGCCAATTAATTTTTGAGACTAAATGAAATTCATAAAGCTTTTTCCCCTTTTAATCTTAGCGGCATGTAGTCATTCGCCGCAATTAACAAATTTAGACACCGCAAAAAAGTTGGTACGGGATTATTATGAATCCGGCAATTATGAGAAAGAATGTGAAGCAGCTGTAACTCAAGGAATTAGTGAAATAGAAAGTAACCCAATATCAAAAAACTCGGTGGCAATTTTTGATGTTGACGACACAGCGCTTTCTAACTACGAATCTTCAAAGCAAATTGGATTTGGTTATGTTCCTTCTCACTGGGACGCATCGATCAAAAGCGGAGAGGCGAAAGCAATTTATGAGGTAAAAAAAATCTACGATTGGCTTCTATCAAAAAGCATAAAAGTAATTTTTCTTACGGGAAGAGATGCTGTCGATTACGCCCCGACGAGGCACAATTTAATAAACCGCGGTTATACCAAATTTGATACTTTAATTGTAAGGACTGCAGCCGAAAAAAAACTTCCGGCATCTTCGTGGAAAGAAACAGTAAGAAAACAGCTTACCGAAAAAGGCTACAACATAGTCGCATGTATTGGCGATCAGTGGAGCGATTTAAGCGGTGAATTCACCGGAGTGAAAATAAAACTGCCAAACTATATCTACCTAATAGATTGATTTATTTTGCTTCCGCAGCTCCGAAGTGGGGCGGCCTCATTAGCAGCTGTAAATTCAATAGGCAATAGATAAATCCTTCTGCCTTAGCAACTGCAAGCAGATAATCTGCCGCTTCAACTTGACCGAGAGACGGAACGCTATCTATTTCCGATACTTTAACATCACAAACCATATCTACCGCATCTACAATCAATCCGATTCTAATATTGGCGCCTTCAATAACATCTTCAACAACAACAATTCTAGTTTTGTTTGTAAACTCAACTTCCGGCAATCCAATTTTCAATCTCATATCAATCACCGGAACAATCATGCCGCGTAAATTAATTACTCCTTTGATGAACTCCGGAGTGTTCGGCACGCGTGTAATTGCTACCGGCTTAATGATCTCAATAATTTTAATGATGTCTATTCCATAACGCTCGCTGCCTAAAATAAAACGAAGATATTTTCCTTCAAGATTCAGAAGAGTTTTTGTTTCTAATCCGCCGCTCGAACTCTTTGAGCGGTTTATGATTTGTTTAACCTTGGCGGCAATGTCTTTTTCATTAACACGACTTTTGGCTTGAGCTTTTTCTTTATCTGTACAAACTGCATCAGCAAACCGCATATCAACAAAACTGTCCAAGTCGATGATTGAGCCAATTCCCATATGATCATGCATGTAATGCTGAATGAAATTGAGATCGCCTTTCACCGGGTACAAATTATTTGTTTTAATTCCCTTCGGTTCGGTTAAAACATTTTTAAGGATTGGAACTTTAAGTCCAAGCTCTTTTTTCGGATCGAGAAACTCCACACCAATTTCAGCGGCAAAGTTTGGTTTCTCATCAATAAGTTTGCCGGCTTGAACAAGATATTTAACGAACTCTTGCACGGCATCCGGATAATTATCAATAAACTCTTGTTGAACTGCGAGTACACAGCAAGGATGATTTTCCCACAGCTCGCTGGATAAAAACTGCAGTTCAGCCGTGCCCGATGCAATTGCTTTGGTGCCAAGAGGTTCGGCAACTAAAAATCCGCTCGCTTCTTGATTGCCCGTCATAAACTCTTGCATCTTAACCGGTGCAACTACTTCAAAATTTACATCAACGTTTTTCTGCCCCGTTACGCCCGGCTTTAGTCCGATATTATTAAAGAATGCGTGACCAAGCATATTATGAACGGACATAGTATGAGGAATGTAAAATGATTTGTTTCTGTAAAACTCAGCACCCTCTTCATCATCGGCGGTTTTATTTTTAACGCAGATACTGCCATTATTGTGTGCAAACAAAATCAGTTTTAGCGGAACGCCGTAGTTATATAAATCCATAGCAAGCGGAGCTAAAATAAATGCGGCATCGGCAGATTTGTTTTCGAGAGCTTTAGCTACAGCATTCCAGCTTGCCAAACATTCTGTTTCCAGTTCAAAATGTTTAGGAGTGATTTCATTATTCTTTATTAGACCTTTCAAAACGCCAAGCGTGAGATGGTCTGTAATCTGTATGTGAATTGCTTTGATCTTTACTTTGCCGGAACTTGTAATTTTTGATTCACGATCGTAAGAAACAGCTTCTACTTCCTGCTGCTTAATTCCGAACGATTCTTTAATTTTATCGAGCAGCTCAACATTATTAAACGGTTTTGAAATGAATGCCGACACACCGGCTTCTAATGCTTTCTCAACTTCTTTCTTTTCGCCGCG
>CAZEDR010000379.1:0-2807 GCA_964510975.1 uncultured Melioribacter sp.
ACATTTTTATTGCACTGAAAGGTAAACTTCCAAACTATATTTTTGTGCCCACCGGAGATGGAGTTATCCTTTCCGGTTTGTATAAAGGATTCTTGGAATTACAAAAACTTGGCTGGATAGAAAAATTGCCAAAACTGATTGCAGCTCAAGCAGAAGGCGGAAATGCTTTTGCTCGCTTTATGGAAACTAAAAAGTTCGATTACATTCCGGCGGTAAGTATAGCGGATTCAATCTGTGCCGGCGCGCCAAGAGCATTGTACTTGGGTGCGGAAGCAATTGAAAAATCCGGCGGCGAAGTAATTGTTGTTAGCGATGAAGACATTCTCTCGGCTCAAAAAGAATCTGCAAAAGAATTCGGAATACTTCTTGAGCCATCTAGCTCGGTTTCTTTCGCTGCTTATAAAAAACTAATTGAAAATGGTTCACTTGTAAATGAAACAGCTCTTTTGCTTTTTACCGGCAACGGATTGAAAGATGTTTCATCATTATCAAAGTGGAATAAAAAAATTACAGCGCTTTCTCCAGAACAAATCAAGGATAAATTTCTCTAGAAATGTCTAAACCCATTATTGAAGGATTGCTGATCTCTGCCGGATATTCCAGTAGAATGGGGGATTTCAAACCGTTATTAAAAGTCGAAAATAAGTCGTTTGTAGCAACTGTTATTCGAAAACTGTTACTCGTTTGCGACAAGATTACAGTTGTTACCGGATTTAGGGGCGGATTGATCGAACAAGAACTAAACAACGAATTTGAAGCGGAATTATGTTGCACATCGCCAAAAATTAAAATCGTTTTCAATCCGGATTTTCACATCGGGATGTTTGCCTCGGTGCAGTGTGGAATATCAGCATGCAGTTCCGATTGGGTATTAATGCATTTTGTAGATCAAATCGGTCTTCCGGATAAATTCTATACTGAATTTGTTTCTGAGATCGACGAGAATCACGACTGGATTCAGCCGGTTTACAACATGAAGCAAGGTCATCCGGTATTATTCAAGCAGACGTGTTTTGAAAAAATTATTCAAAGTCCTTCTAATTACAGAATGAAATTAATTAGAGGTGATGATGAGATTGTTAAAAAATACTGGCTGGCAGACTACCCCGGAATTCTTGAAGACATTGATACTGCTGAAGATTTTCAAAAGTATATAAAAGCCTAGTAGCCCATTCCGGCAAGTCGCGAAACTAAAGCTTGATAGTTAACCGGAGAGGTTTCGAATTCCGATTTGTAAGTAACAGTCGTTTTCTTTTTGCAATCGAAAACTCTAAGATTCCGGTTATAGCTATAAATAATCAAATCGCTTAGAGCAATATCTGCCATCTTAAAAACATCAGCTTCGTACAGATTAGATAAACGCAAATTACCTTCTTCTATTTTATTCCAAACACCTTCCTCTTCATTAACTACAAAGCCGTGTGATTCGAATGCCCACACAAGAGCTTTTCTCTCTTGATCAAACTTGAAAGGATATTTTTCTGTGTATGAAAAAGGCATGATTAAAACTGTGGAGTGCTTTGTTTTGATTTCAGTTTTTTCAGATGAAGAACAAGCCGCGAATAATATAGCTATTGATAGAATTGAGAAAATAATTCTTCTCATTGCTTAGCCTTTTAATTTTCTTTGACTAAATAGACAATGGTTTTGTCAACGTCAATAGTAAAATCCGGTATTTCTTTTAGGCTGAACTAAAACTTGATTGCAAGCTGTCCGCAAGCCGCGGCAATATCATCGCCTTGTGTTTCCCGGATCATTACGGTTATATCATTCTTTCGAAGTTTTTCTGCGAATTGATGAATAGCATAAAGCGGAGTAGGTTCAAGTTCTGCAGAGACACCTTCCGGATTCATATGCTTAATGCTGTTAAACGGTATGATGTTTATTTTACTAGGCAAGCGGGAACATATTTTTGTCAATTCTTTTACATCCTCATCGCGGTCGTTTAATCCCTTCAGCATTGTGTATTCAAAAGTTATTCTCGTTCTTGTTTTAAGAGCGTAAATTTTCAGTGCTGCTAAATTTTGCTGAAGAGAATACTTCTGGTTAATCGGCATAATTCTGCTTCTAATTTCTTCAAACGGAGAGTGAAGCGAGAAAGCCAGTTTCACTCTGAACTTACTTTCCATTAACTCTTTTATTTTGTTAGGAATTCCGGCCGTCGAAACTGTAATGCGGGTTCTGCTCAATCCTTTTGTCAATTCGTGTGTAAAAATCTCGATGGATTTTAATGTCGTATCAAAATTTAGTAGTGGTTCGCCCATTCCCATATATACTATGTTAGTGATCTTGCTCTTGCCAACATCTTTAGCAACCAGCAAGTATTGATCAACTACTTCACCTACGGTTAAATTTCTTTTGTAACCCATTAATCCGGTTGCGCAGAATTTGCAATCGAGTGGACAGCCGACTTGTGTGGAAATGCAAAGTGTAGCTCTTTCTTCATCCGGAATAAGAACAGATTCAATTTTCCTTCCGTCATGCGTTTCGAAAAGAAATTTCTTTGTCTCTGTGGATTCGGAACCTTGAGTACCTACAAGATTTAATGATTGCAAGGTGCAAGAATCAGCTAATATAGTTCTCAGTTCTTTGGAGATGTTCTGCATCTCACCAAAATCAAAACTGATATGATTATACATCCAATTAAAAACTTGCTGTGCGCGGAATTTCGGCTGTTTTATCGAAACGAAGAACTCTTCTAATTCGCTAAGAGTCAATCCTTTTAATTGCGTTTTCTTCTCTTTATTCATGCGGCAAATATATCTATTTCCAATTTAAGTTAGAGAAAATGCCATTCCGTCTCTCAA
>CAZEDR010000380.1:0-2805 GCA_964510975.1 uncultured Melioribacter sp.
GTTCATTTGATTTACAAAGCGTTGTTTATTACTGCGGCGGCGCTAGGATGAATCCGGTTATCAATCAAGTAATTGAAAAAATCGGTTTGAAGAATTTCTACTTAAGCCCGCTAGACAATATTGTTGAAGCGAAAAACATAATTGCCGACAGAGCACTTTATGCCGGAGTAATAAATGATATTAAGCTGATTGAATGGACAAAAGATGAAATTAGAAACGAAGTAAAACACATAATTAATTCAAGTGTAAATGGTGAGAAATTCTTATTTGGAACTCTGGTAATGCCGTTAGCAATACCGGAAGAAAACATTAAAGCCATGCTCGAGGCTGCTTATGAATTTGGTTGCTTCAAAAACTAAATTAAACGAACCGATTCTAATTGGATGCGGAATTTTTAGAAGGGAAATTAACCAGTTAATAAAAAAAAACAATTGGTTAATAAATACTGCTTTTATTGATTCTGCTCTTCATATGGATTTGGATATTCTGAAGAAAAGTCTTTGTTCCGAACTTGAAAAACACACGTGTTCCGAAAAATTTGTTTTTTACGGTGAGTGCCATCCGGTAATGAATGATATACTGCAAAATGCAAAAACATTCCGAACCGAAGGACAAAACTGTGCGGAGATATTATTAGGTAATTCACTATTCACACTAGAATTATCTATGGGGGCTTTCTTTCTATTTGAAGATTGGGCCAGTCGTTGGAAAACTATATTTAAAAAGGTTTTTGGCGATAATAAAGATATTGTAATGCAAATCTTTCACGAAGATAGGAAGTATATATTAGCCGTTAAAACTCCCTATTCCGGAAATTTTACCAAAGAGGCGGAAGAAATTGCGCAATATGTTGATCTACCTTTGTGTTGGCTGGATGTTACACTTAATAATTTAGAAATGGTTTTACTTTCTTCTATCAATCAAATAGGCGATAAATCAAATGAATGATGAAATATTCATTTCAAAAGAAGAATATGCTAATCTGAATGAGCGAGTAAATAAACTCGCAATCGAAAAGTCCTACTTGCAAGTCTTTATACATTTAATGAATGAGATGAGCGCTGTTTCAGGATTAGAAAATACAATCCAAAACCTGTTACAAATCATTCTTGGAAATATCGGCGGATCAAATCTTATTATTTATTACATAATTGATGAAGAAATCTTCTATGCTGATGTGTTGGGTGAAAAGAAGAAGGTTGAACAAATTGAAGATGATGTAGTTAAAAGAGTTTTTGAAACGAAAGAGCCGGTCGAAATTCAAAGCGATTTTGCCAACACCAAATTACTTGGCGCTGAATTTACCAAGGCAAGTACATGGGCTTTCCCCCTCCTTGTAGGGACTGAACTTTTAGGTGTCTTTAAAATAGAAGGATTATACACCGGCACTGTTGACTTGCATTTCAATTTGCCTACGTTCTTCAGTTATGCTGCACATATATTAAAAAACGAAATACTCGGACACACAAAACTAAAAACCGCTTTTGATCTTCTTACCGAAGAGAATAATTTACGCAAACAAGCCGAAGAAGAGCTCAGACAAATAAACGAAGAACTGGAAAATAGAGTTGAAGAAAGAACTGAAGAACTGCACAATACAAACATGTTGCTGAAAAGTGAACTTGTAGAACGGCAAAAAGCAGAGTCTCAGATTCGTAAACTTAATCGCATTTATGTAGTTCTGAGTAATACTAATCAAGCTATTGTCCGCATTCGCAATACAAAAGATATCTTTGATGAGACTTGCCGTATTGCAGTCGAAGATGGAAAGTTCAGAATGGCTTGGATTGGAATGATTAACGTTAATACAAACAAGGTGGATGTTGTAGCTTCAAATGGAATTACCGGAGATTATCTCAAAACTATTGATATTGATTTAAATAACGAACTCCGAAGCGCCGGACCTACGGGAATAGCAATAAAAACCGGCATTCATAAAATATCAAACAACATTCAAAATGATGAAAGCATGTCTCCATGGCGGGAGAAAGCTATTAAATACGGTTACAAATCTTCCGCATCATTCCCATTATTTGTTTTCGGTAAAGTGATTGGTTGTTTCAATATTTATTCAAGTGAAGCCGATTACTTTGAAGAAGATGATGTTCAACTACTTGATGAAATGGCAAAGGATATTTCATTTGCACTGGAATTCATTGAAAGCGAAGAAGAACGAAAAAAAGCTGAAGAAAACCTACATCAGGCGGCAGAAGAGATACGCGACCTATACAACCACGCACCTTGCGGTTACCATTCGCTCGATAACGATGGAACATTTGTTCTTATTAATGATACCGAGTTAGAATGGTTAGGATATACTTATGAAGAAGTTATCGGGAAGATGAAATTCTCCGATATACTAACTCCAAATAGTATTGAAACATTTAAAGTGAACTTCCCGGTTTTCAAAGAAAAAGGTTTGATCAAGGATCTTGAGTTTGAATTAATAAGAAAAGACGGGACCATCTTACCTATTCTGTTAAGTGCTACAGCTCTAAAGGATTCGTATGGAAATTTTCTGATGAGCCGGTCCACTGTATACGATATTACTGATCTTAAGAAAGCAGAGTTACAATTAAAAAACAGCGAACGTGAATTCCGGACCCTTGCCGAGAACTTACCTGACCATATCATTCGTTATGATATTGATTGCCGTGTGATTTATCTAAACCACCTTGTAGCGGCAACTAACTATACAAACTCTTCACTTGTAGGAAAACTCTCAACCGAAATCCAGTTTAATGAAGCCGAAGGACTAGAAGAGTACAACGAAAAACTTCGGCGTGTAATTAAAACCGGCGCTGA
>CAZEDR010000381.1:0-1044 GCA_964510975.1 uncultured Melioribacter sp.
TTCTTTTATGATTTTCGGGTGGTGAAAATAAGCCCATCAGCTTTGATAAGCAAGTTGACAGTTCCCCCTCATTTATATAATATTTTGGGAATTGTCATATTGAGTCCCGGTTTTTCGGGACGAAATATCTAAGCAACGGGACAAAGTTATTGTCAATTTTTACGTAATCAGCTAATTTGATTTATAAACTTTGGAGTATAAAACCATGAGACGCACATTTTTGTTCCTAATAGTTTTTAGCATGTCGGTTTCGGCACAAACATATTTATCATCCTCTCCTCTAGCTCATACATATTCTATCGTTGCTTTCGATCCCGAAACCGGAGATATGGGAGTTGCTGTTCAGTCTCACTGGTTTTCTGTCGGATCAATTGTTACATGGGGAGAAGCCGGCGTTGGTGTTGTTGCTACTCAATCTTTTGTTAATCCCGCTTTTGGTCCCGATGGCTTGGCTCTGCTTAAAGCCGGTAAAACTCCGCAAGAAGCGCTTGATGAATTGATAAAGAAGGATGAGGGACGAGTTGTGCGCCAGCTTGCTATTCTAGATTTAAAAGGAAGAGTTGCAACATGGACCGGCAAAAAATGTATTCAAGCTGCCGGTCACATAACCGGATCAAATTTTTCTGTTCAAGCTAATATGATGCTTAATGATAAAGTCTGGCCTGCAATGAATGAAGCGTTTACAAAAGCTAAAGGAACTCTTGCCGAAAAAATGATGTCGGCTTTGGAAGCAGCGCAAAGTGTGGGCGGAGATATTCGAGGTAAACAATCTGCTGCGTTATTGGTTGTGCGTGCTAAATCTACCGGGAAAATTTGGGAAGACAGATTAGTCGATCTTCGCGTTGAGGATAGTACAGAACCTCTGAAAGAACTTAGAAGATTAATAAATGTTCATACAGCTTACGGACACATGAACAACGGCGATCTTGCCATCGAAAAAAACGATATGGCAAAAGCAATGGAAGAATATTCTTCAGCTATGAAAATGTTTCCTCAAAATCTTGAAATGAAATATTGGACCGCAATTACTTTAGCCAACAAAGG
>CAZEDR010000381.1:1054-2054 GCA_964510975.1 uncultured Melioribacter sp.
TAAAGATATTTTTAAGAAAGATAAAAACTGGAAAACACTTACAGAGCGTCTTGCTCCGGTTGGATTACTGACTGTTAGCGAAGAGGATTTGAAGAAGATATTGAAGTGATTTTATTCTGAACGAAGTGAAGAATCGCAAAATGACATATTAATAGATTCTTCGCTTCGCTCAGAAAGACATACTAGAACGGGAATTCTTCTTTGAGGTTTACGTTCTTTTCAACCTTCAGCTCGGTGTTTTTCTCAGCTGCAATGTGAATGGAATTACCTTCTACATAAATTGCTTTGTAAGGTGTAACCGGACAAGCATACTCGCAAGCACCGCAGCCTATACAATATTTTTCTCTTACTTCCGGTATTACAAGTTTGCCTTCGTAAGGAATCATGTGGACAGCTTTTGTTGGGCAATGTTCCGAGCAAGCGCCGCAATCGGTTTTCTCAGTTTTAACAATGCAGTTGTCTTCAATAAATTTTGCCTTGCCAAGCTGAACAAGTTTTTTCTTTTCAAGTTCAAGCGGAAGTATTGCGCCGGTAGGACAAACATCTCCGCAGACTTTACATTCAAAGTTGCAGAAGCCGGCAATATTATCTAACCGCGGCTGAAGCATTCCGGTAAAACCATATTCTAAAAATGAGGGCTGCAATACTTGTGTTGGACAAGCGCTAACACATAAATGGCAAGCTGTGCATTTGGAATTAAATCTGTCAACGCTAACAGAACCGGGAGGAGAAACAGCAGTCTTTCTGAATATTTGAACGGTGCTCGGCTTTGTAGCTTTTATTTTCTTTTCTACCTGTGCCGCTATTGCAGAGAAAGACATTAGATATAAAGAAGTCTTTGTTAAGAAATCTCTCTTGGAATTATTTACTTCTTCACTCTTCTCTTTTTTCTTACCGAAAGAAAATGTGTAGGTAATTCCTTCAGTTGGACAAGAGGTAAGACAGTTGAAGCAATCAACACATCTCGTAACATCAATGGTTTTGTTTTTGCTGTCTATGC
>CAZEDR010000381.1:2064-2802 GCA_964510975.1 uncultured Melioribacter sp.
TACATTCTCTTGCACACGCACCGCAGCTTAAACATTCCTCTTCTTTAATTACAACTCTAAATAGAGAAAGCTTGGAAATATATCCGAGCAAAGTTCCAACGGGACAAATAGTATTGCAGTATAATCTTCCCTTTTTCCAGGCCATTACAAACACCAGCGCAAAGAATGCGAATGTTATTGCGAAAGGAATAATATGAAACGCATGTATTTCGAACGGTGAAAGCCAATAAACTTTGAAAGAATCTAATGCTGAGGAAAATAGATTATTCATGCCGGCTAAAATTGGTCTAAAAAAATTGCCCGCGAATCTACCATATATGCTGTAAGGGTCTAATAAATTTATTGCAACGGCACTTCCAAAAATGAAAACAACAATAGGCAGAGCAAGAAGCGACAGACGTAAAATTCTTAACTCTTTCAGAAAATTAAAGCGGCGTTTCTTTTTTCTTTTTATTCGTCCGGAAATATTATTTACCACATCTTGAAATGTACCGAGCGGACAAATGCTTGAACAGTAAACTCTTCCGAACAAAATTGTAAGAAGAAATATGATGAGGAACCCGAAAGCTGAAAACGATACAAGGGCAATAAACTTTAATGCAGAAGGAACAAACTGGAGAAACACAATTTTGTTCGATACCTCAGGTGTAATGAGATTGAAAATATCTACAAACAAAAAAGTTGTTGCTAAAAAGAATAATAATGAAACAACAATCCTTATTTTCCGTAAGAGGGATG
>CAZEDR010000382.1:0-2797 GCA_964510975.1 uncultured Melioribacter sp.
CCATACCGAATACGATGAGAACAGTTCGATGTATGATTTGCTTGCAAACAAGGAAGCCGATGGCGAATGGCTCGAGTTTGGAAAAAACTTCTTTGCTGAACCGGCAACGCTTGGAGTGAAAGAACAAAAAGATTCAAGTGGAAAGATCACAAAAGTGATAGATGAATTTTCTCCTGGAATGATTTTAACGATTGATAAAAAAGATCGCTACAAAAAAATCTTTAAACGGTTGTTTGCACCGGGTTTTTCTCACACTATACGTAAAGAAGCCCGCTTTTGCGAAAGTTGCCATAACAATCCGCTAGCTATTGGGTACGGAAGAGGAAAGCTTGAATACAAAATTGCTGGAGCTATTGGTGCTTGGAAATTCACTCCGCAATTTCCTTTGATGAAAGAAGATAATCTTCCCGAAGATGCTTGGATTGGCTTTCTAAAAGAAGGAAAGAAAAATTCCGCTACACGAGAATACGCGCGTCCATTTTCAGTTGCCGAACAGAAAAAGATTTTAGCTGTTGGTGCTTGCCTTACATGTCATCAATCCAATTCGCCAGTGATGAAAGCGGCAATTCTTGATTTTCCCAAAATGGTAAAGCTCAGAAGTAAGAAGTGTGTTTTACAAAGCTGATTAATTCATTTTCAGTCACACCAACCAAAATTGAGTAAGTTCTGAACTCAATCACCGTTCCAATACCATCCGGTTTTATCGTGGACAAAAACTCTCATTTTATATAAAAAACTGAACTTTCTCAAAAATTTTTCTTGGATAGAAGAATCTTTTGTTCGATTTTTACATCAAATCTTATAGAAAGTTGACATTTATAAATATCAAGTATGCCTTTTTTGATGAAATCATTTTCAGAAGACAAAAACGAACCGATCTACTCAATTAGTTCAGCAGCTACACTGCTTCATGTATCCGTTCATACACTTAGAATGTATGAACGCGAAGGCTTAATTATTCCTTTCAAGAGAGAATCCAAACAAAGACTTTATTCAAGAACTGATATTGAAAGGCTGGAATGTATAAGAAGAGCAATAAATGAAATGAAGATTAGTATTAATGGAATCAAAACGATGTACTCGCTTATTCCATGTTGGGAAATTGTTCAATGTACTGAAACCGACAAAAGTAAATGTTCTGCTTATAATCAGCATACTGAACCTTGCTGGAGTAAAAAGCACCCTGATACAATTTGCGAAAACAAAAATTGCCGAAGCTGCGATGTTTACAACAAATATTCTCAGTGCGGTGAGATTAAAGAATTAATAAAATCTATTTCGAGGTAAATGATGAATAGTATTTCTCGAAGAAAGTTCTTGAAGATCACCGGATTTTCTGTAGGTGCGGCAGCCGCTGCTACTGCTTTAAGTCCGATGATTAAAGGGGCGAATAAAATTAACAAAGAGAAAGTGAAAGGAATCCAGAAGATTCCAACATACTGCGACATATGTTTTTGGAAGTGCGGTACAGTTGCTTATCTAAAAGATGGCGAGCTTTGGAAAGTTGAAGGACACCCAAACGATCCATTGAGCAAAGGAAGATTGTGTCCGCGCGGTACCGGCGGTATAGGCGCAGTTAGCGATCCGGATAGACTTCGCTCTCCATTAATTAGAACACGTGAACGCGGTGAGGAAGTATGGAAGGAAGTAACATGGGATGAAGCGCTCGGTTACATTGCTGATAAGATGCAGAAAATAAAAACTCAATACGGACCGGAATCGGTTGCATCTTTTTCTCATGGAATCGGCGGAAACTTTTTGAAGCACACATTAAAAGCATACGGCGCTATTAACTTTGCTGCACCTTCATTCGCTCAATGCCGCGGTCCGCGCGATGTTGGATTCGAATTAACTTTTGGTGAAGCAATTGGTTCGCCGGAAAGAACAGACATCGAAAACGCAAAATGTATTGTGTTGATTGGTTCGCACCTTGGCGAAAACATGCACAACACACAAGTTCAAGAATTTGCAAACGCAGTTCAGAATGATGCTAGCGTAATTGTTGTTGATCCGAGATTTTCCGTTGCTGCTTCCAAAGCAAAATATTATTTACCGATTAAACCGGGAACAGACATTGCCTTGTTGCTAGCTTGGATGAATGTGATTGTTTCTGAAAAACTTTATGATGTTGATTACGTTGCTAAGTATGGTTTTGGTTTTGAACAATTTGCCGCTGAACTTTCTGCATATACACCCGAATGGGCTTATACGGAAACCGGAATTGAACCGGAATTAATTCGCGCAAGCGCGAGAGAAATGGCGATGCACAAACCGGCAACGCTTGTGCATCCCGGCAGACACGCAACCTGGTATGGCGATGATGCTCAGCGAAGCCGAGCAATTGCATTGTTAAATGCGCTCCTCGGAAGTTGGGGACGCAAAGGCGGATTTTTCTACCCGGCAAGTTATTCGTTGCCTGGCTATCCTTATCCGGCTTATCCAACTCCAGCAAAAGAAAAATTAGACAATCCCGGAAAGAAATATCCATTTGCTTCGGAAGAAATTACAACCGGAATTCGCGAAGCAACAATAACAGAAAAACCTTACCCAATTAAAGGATGGTTCATTTACGCGACAAATTTAATTCACGCATTGCCGAATCAAGAAGAAACAATTAAGGCGATTCAGAATTTAGATTTGATGGTCGTTGTGGATGTAATCCCGAGTGAAATTGCCGGATGGGCGGATGTTGTTCTTCCGGAATCTGTTTACTTAGAACGTTACGATGATTTACACATGTCTGCTTTCAAAGAAACATTTATTGGAATCCGCCAGCCTGTTGTTGAATCTCCGGCAG
>CAZEDR010000383.1:0-2791 GCA_964510975.1 uncultured Melioribacter sp.
AAATTGGGTCAAAATATATACACCCAATCCTTTATAATCAAGAATTTGCGTTTTTTGTGTTAATTTCTAACTTAGAGCGAGAAAAGCCCAAATGCCCATTGCAGCGTCGCTTTCTGCAGCAGTTTTACCAATGACATTCTATTTAGTCTTGATCTGGAAGATGGACAAATATGAACCGGAACCCATCAAATTCGTATTAGTTCATTTTTTTTGGGGTGCTCTTGGGGCTATCCTTTTAAGTGTAATTGGCAGCGCTTTACTCGGAATTGCTACCGGAATTAATGGGACTAGCGAAACAGATAGTACAATTCAGACTATTTTTTTTGCTCCATTTATTGAGGAAATTGCGAAAGGCTTACTTTTGTTCTGGACAGTAAATTCTCGCAAGTTTGATAATATAACTGATGGAATAGTTTACGGAACGGCCATCGGGCTTGGTTTCGGTATGACTGAAAACTTCCTTTACTTTACTGCATACGGAGACTCGGCTTCTTCTTGGTTTTACTTAGTAATAGTTAGATCTCTTTTCTCAGCCGTAATGCATGCTATTTCTACGGGAACATTCGGTGCTGCTTTAGGCATTTCAAAATACTCAAATATTTTTGTAAGAATCTTCTTCCCTATTCTAGCTCTAATCTTTTCCATGTTTATTCACTTCTTGTGGAATTCATCTGTTTTATTTGACGGTACCTACTTTTACGGCTTCATCTTCATGATAATCCTATGCACTATTTTTATTGGAGTGATAAAGTTTTCAATTTTTAATGAGAAAAGAATTATTGAAAGAGAGTTACAAGAAGAAGTTGAGATTGGGATAATCCCATACGATTATTTGCCTATTCTTTCAACCAGACTTCGGTTACGAAAAGGTTGGATGGATGAACAGACGAGAAAAATATATTTTAGGACTGCAATTCATTTAGCTTTTAGCAAGATGAAATTTAGAAAAGTAAATGATTCCGGAAAATTATATTACCAGAATGAGATAGATCGGAATCGAATGATTTTAAGAAACATAATAAAAGAAGCGAGCACAGTTTAATGGCTATAGGTTTATACGGCGGTTCATTCGATCCTATACATTTCGGACATTTGATTACAACTCAATCTGTCTTGGAAAAACGAAATCTTGACCAAATAGTATTTATGCCAAGCTATATCTCTCCTTTAAAGCAAGATTCTGAACCAATAAAAGATTACCATCGTTTTGAAATGGTAAAACTTGCAATCAAATCAATTCCTCAATTCTCTGTTAGTGATGCAGAAATCAAGAATAAAAATGTTTCCTATACTTTCAATACACTTCTAGAGTTGAAAAATAAATATGCTGATATCGAACTAATAATTGGCTTGGATAATTTGTTGGTTTTTGAGAAATGGTATAAGCCAGATGAAATTATCAAAATGTGTAAAGTAATTGTAATGAAGCGTCATTCTGATAACCTAGAGGTAAGTAAAAATAAATATTTTGAGCATGCGATTTTTGTGGAAACACCTAACATCGAAATCTCTTCGACAGAAATTCGAAACAGAGTAAAAAACAATTTGCCAATCGACTTTCTTGTTCCCCAAAGTGTAAACGAATATATTTTTCAAAACGGATTATATAAATAAGAACACTCATGATATCTCAAGAATTTGTAAACAAAATTTTCAATCAGGAAAAGAAATTTGTCTCACGCGCAATTACACTTGTAGAATCGGGTAGTGATTCTGCAACTGAGCTATTAAAAGCAATTCACAAAAACACCGGGAAAGCGTACAGAATTGGAATAACCGGTCCTCCCGGTGCCGGGAAATCAACACTAACGAACCAGCTAACAAAATTTTACCGTAAGCAAAATAAAACAGTGGGAATTATTGCTGTTGATCCGACCAGTCCGTTTACCGGCGGTGCTTTATTAGGAGACCGCGTACGCATGAGTGAGATTGGAGTTGACCCGGGAGTATTTATAAGAAGCATGGCTACTCGCGGCAGTCTTGGCGGCTTAAGTAAAAAAACAATTGATGCCGCTGATGTTCTTGATGCAGCGGGTTATGATTACATCATCCTTGAAACTGTTGGCGTTGGGCAATCTGAGCTGGATATTGCAAATACTGCTGATTCTACAATAGTAGTTCTCGTCCCGGAATCCGGAGATTCCATACAAGCAATGAAAGCCGGCTTAATGGAGATTGCAGATTTTTTTGTTTTGAATAAAAGCGACCGCCCCGGCGCTGAAAGTGCAATTATGGCTTTACGAACAATTTTAATGATGCGCGATCATACAGAAAAAGATTGGCTTCCAAATATTATAAAGGCAATCGCTTCCGAAAATTTCGGGATTCAAGAAATTGCTGATGAAATTGAAAAACATAAATATTTTCTTGAGCAGAACCAATTGCTGATTGAAAAACGTGCCGAGCATTTCAGAATTCGCATAAAGGAAATAGTTGAATTAAAAATTAAAGAAAACCTCTGGCGCGGCGATCGTTCGATGTGGCTCAATAATTCTTTAAAAAAAGTTGTTGATGGCGAAGAGTCCCCTTATCAAATTGCCGATTTGTTGCTCTCCGATGTAATTTTTAATTCTACAAAGTAATGCAATCGTATTTTTACAGAATTGCTTGTGTCTTTTCTTTTGTACTGTTGTTTTATAGTACGTCTGCCGGACAGGAATCAAAATCCTTTTACGATGGGCTTTTTTATTTGTCAGAATATATTTCGTCTGATGAGTTTGCAAACATAAAACGGACTACATCCGATCTTGAACAAGTTGACATACTTTTCTTCAAATCAGTATCGTTTTTT
>CAZEDR010000384.1:0-2785 GCA_964510975.1 uncultured Melioribacter sp.
CTTCATAGCTAACTTTCAGTTCGTCAGTTCAATCTAACCACAGCGGATAATATCATCACTCCGGGTGGATTTGCATTGCCGGTAATAGCTGCTGCAGTTGAAGCCAACAAAATCACAGTAGCAATTTCAGCACTAAACACAACTGCAATCTTTGGCACCGATGAAGTTAATCTCTTTGCAAATGCGTTGGTAGTTTATTCCAATCCGGTCAATCCAACCGATCCGAAATTCCAGATTGTAGATTTGAGTAAAGAAGTAAACGGTTTTAATTTTGCACAGAACTACAACTTGCAGATTAATTAAAACATCGTGTAAGAAAGTATTACCGCAAAGCATTTCTCCTAATTTCTTAGTTTTTAATTCATCCTTCTTGCATTCACTCTGGCACTTAGTAACTGGTCATCCCTAGCGCCCGCTTCAACTCGCATAAAATGAAGCGAGCTACGCCCGGAATTTATCCACTGATTTTTTAGCGGACTCATAACTCATAATTGAAAACTCATATCTGCTTTTTTAGTTCTTAATGCACCTAACACTAAAACCGTTATCCTTGTAGTAGTTGAGCACCCAGATATCCCAACTCTTGTACCATAAGGCCATGCCGTATGCGCCATTACTACTGCCCGCAGTAGAACTCCAAAGCAAAACATCGTAGCCAAAAGAGTGGAAGGTACTAAGAATGCCTCGGTAGCCAGCCAACAACGCAGAAAAACCGCTGGTGTTTGTTCCAATTCCGCTTTCGGTTCCTTGCCCAATTGCTTTTAACCCGTTATTCTTATAACTAACTGGATCAGCTAATGTTTCAAATTCTAGTTTTGTAGGTATGTGGAAACCTTCCGGGCAAATACCTTTTGTTCCCGGCATTGTACTGTATGCCATTGCTTCATTCCATTGGTACAAGCCGCCGTATTTATTACAGTTCTCTGTTTTATTATCATAACAATATTTTTCTATTGTGTTGTTGTTGCTTGGATTTTGGTTCCCTTGTATCATGTTTCCAACATCCAAATTTTCTTTTAGCCAACACTGATTCCCAACATAAACAGTGTTATATACTTTTCCTTCGTACTTAACGGTTGGAGTACCGGGACATGGAACGCCTGAAGTAGTTGTGTTTACAAAAACCTCTCCCAAACTAATTTGATTTCCTTCTAAAGCGTCAAACTTGTTAAACATATTCTTCTTTATTGAAATTCCGGTTACTACTAGACTATCGATTATCAGCTTTGACCGAACATTTGCACTCTTTTTGTTTAATCCGGTTGTAGTACCTAGAGAATGTATTTCATTATTCCCCACGTTCAAATGCTGGCTTCCATATAACAGCATTAATTTTCTTACAGCAACATATTTATCATCAAAAACAAGCCGCGCAAAATATATTCCGTTCGGTAATCCTTGTAATTCCAAGTCCAGATAACCGTTTCCCGCAGCAACTTCTTTTTGAATATCCTCTAAAACTTTCTGTCCTAACAAATTGAAAACAGAAATGTTTAGTTTGCTTGCAACCGGTACAGAAAATAGTATTCTTGTTTTGGGATTGAAAGGATTGGGATAATTTTCCGAGATAGAATATTCCGTTGGCAGCCCTTCATCTTTTACATCTGAGACATTATTAAAATTAAATGAGCCATCTGTACCAGAAATAGCATCATAAACTTTAGTTTGTATATAAAGTTTTAATTGCATTCCGGATAACTCTTGTCCAGCCTGGTTAACAAGTTTACCGGTTACAGTTTGAGCATTAATAGCTGTGATTAACGAAAGAATTGATAATAAGAAAGTATATTTTTTCATAAACCTCCCAAAGAACTGATTTTAGAGAGTGATCGTTTGTAATAACTTCAAGTTACAACCTTCAATAAAATACTTTATAAAGAATCTATTCGCAAGCAATTCAAAGAAGCTTAAGAAAATCCAACATGAATGAAAAAAATCCATTTCCATTCAATATGTCATTCATTTGCTTCTTTGCTTGCTCGTTAAGGAGTTTCTCTTTACACCGTTAAGGAATTGCTTGGACATGAGGATTTAGCGACAACACAAATTTATAGCCACCTTCAGCAGCAGAACTTAAGAGATGCTGTAAATCTGTTGTGACCAACAAATATTATTATCCTTTCCCATTTTGGGAACTTCTTGTATATTGCAGTTGGTTATGAGAATTATTGCTAGAAATACTTTAATTAGTTATTGGAAGAGCCATCCTGAAATAGAACAGCCGCTCAAATCATGGTATGACTCAGTTCTGAATACAAATTGGAAATCACCGAACGAGTTGAAAGAACAATTTAGAAGTGCATCTATTATCACAAATAAAAGAGTTGTATTTAACATAAAAGGAAATGATTACCGGCTTGTCACCGATATTGAATATAGAATCGGAATTGTATTCATTGTATGGATTGGCACACATAAACAATATGATAAAATTGACGTAAAGGAAATCAACTATGTTAAAACCGATAAAAAATAAAAAAGAACACCAGGTTGCACTCAATAGAATTTACCAGTTAATGCAAAAAGATTTGAAGGCAAAATCGGTTGAATTCAACGAACTTGAAATTCTTTCTATCCTAGTTGAAAACTATGAGGATAAAATTTTTCCTATCGAAATACCTGATCCTGTTGAAGCAATCAAATTTAAGCTGGAACAGCTCAATATGGATTCCTCCATTCTTGTATCAATACTCGGTTCTAAGAGCAGGGCTTCCGAAATTCTTAACAGGAAAAGAAAACTGAGCATTTCAATGATTCGGGCTCTTCACTCAAAATTAAAAATTCC
>CAZEDR010000385.1:0-2767 GCA_964510975.1 uncultured Melioribacter sp.
GTTCTGCATTTATGTTTTCTTTCTGCTTTATAAACTATTAATAAAAACATTATTTACTGTTTTCGAAAATCAGTTATTCTGCTCTTCTAAGCGGACCGCGATTTCTTTTTTAAGTAATCTTAACAAATAATCGAGCGGCTGATGATATTGAGCATAAAAATGCTCTTTTGTTAACTCCGGCAAATGAGGGATTAGATAATCGAATAAACCTCTTGAAATACCACCATCTTGAATATCTATTGAAAATTCGCGAACTACTTTTTTGACGATTTCAGTTTCGGTAGAATTGAACTTCCCTTTCTTAGAATAAAAGTCATCTATTCTTTGGTTAATTGATGTAAGACTATTATTTACAATTAATTGAATATCAAGCCTATCTTCGAAGAATTCGTTTGAAACTTCTGATTGCTCTTGATTGAGAAATGAAGCGTTAACATGCTTAATCTTTCTGATTAGTGCGTTTAACGGAATTGCCGGGAAATATTCTGTTTCATTACTGAGATAAGTGAATAGTCTTGAAATTATTTTCTCGTTAGTTCCTTGAAAATATTCTGATGGAAAGTTTTCTAACTCTTCTAGCGTAATAGGTTTTTGAGTGATTTCTATGCAATCCGCTGGTGTTAAATACGATATGCCAAACCAGCTTACCTTATTGATTCTTCCGGTATCTACAAGATGATTGAAACTCCGCAATATCTTTCCAAAGAATGGATCGGCTTCTTTAAGCTTCTTAGCTGTTTCTTGTTCTATTCTGCTGCTAATGATTTTGTACAAAAAATAATTTGCTGAGGCTTCATCAATAATTTGCTTGTCCCAATTAAGAAGCGCTTTACGAATTGGCAACTCACCGGATTTATTACGGATAAATAGCGGAGTTATTGAATCTGTGGCAAGATCAGATAGTGAAGTTTCACTTGATGAGAAGTTACTATGGCTAAAACCACTTCCTTTGTTTAAAAGGTTCAATGCGATTCTGGATGCAGCATTAATAAGCTCGTGAATTTCTAAATCCGTAATAGAATTCTTGCTTAAAGAAGAGAGTATGTCACACAATTGTTTTGCCATTAAAACAAAAATGAGAATTTGAAAGGAAAATTACAAAAAAGAAATGTTTGAAAATATTAATAGAATGTATAACTAAGCTTCGCTGAGGGGATGAAGCAGAGGGTAATGATTAAGGATAATATTTAGCTGCTTCTTGAAAAGCAGTTGGTGAGGGTATAGAGTTGCCTAGTAATGGGTGGCTCTTTTATAAAGTGCAAGTTTGATTAAATATGGGAATAATGAAATGAATAGAAAAATCCTATTGGTGTGCATTATTTTGTTAGGGCTATTGAATATTACAATTGCTCAAATAAAAGAGTGTGATATTCGTTGGATAAAAGGAGGTGTATCACAATATTATAGCTATGTACAATCAGGTCAGACTTATACTATTGAGAGAGATCCAGGAACTGCCGTGTCATTTTCAGTTTGGCCAACAAGTACTGCTTCTAAGCCTTATATATATTATCTAAATGACATTAATAATGGGATTCCATTTAATAGTGGATCTACTACACAAGGTTATTGGTATTTTGAGAACAAAGTGGGCTCTGCCGCAACACAGGTTTGGCTATCTGTTAATAGTAGCTCGCCTAATATTAAAATTAATATTAATAATTATGTCCCCCCACTTCCAGATTTGACAGTAACAAGTATTACTTTTGACGGATCAACTCAATTAAGTAATCATACGGTTGGTGAATCTGTTGCCATTTCATGTAGAGTTGATAATAATGGCAGTGGTTCGGCTGCAAGTAGCTCTTTAGGAATTTACCTTGGAACTTCAACAAGTGATTTTTCAAATAGAATAGCATCTAAATCAGTAAGTGCATTATCTGGATTGAAAGGGGTATTCGTTAATCATACGTATACTTTTACAAGTAATGATGTCGGGAATAAATATATTTTATTTAGAGCTGATCGTAGTAATGTTGTAAATGAGAGTAATGAAAATAATAATGATGTATATAGAGGTTCATTCAATGTAACATTACCATCACAACCAGATTTACGTATCTCAAGCATAAGTTTGAACAAGAGTGCGGCACAATCAGGAGATCCGGTAACAGTAAGTTATGTGGCACAAAATCAAGGCAATGCTTCGGCTGGTGCATCAAAGGTGGGATTTTACTGGAGTACCACCCAATACTCGCCGGATAATTATATAGATTATGCGGATGAAGGAACGTTAGCAGCCGGTGCATCAAGTCCAATAAGGACAAAGACATTAACACTGCCGAGTAATTTAGCAACAGGCTCATATTACATAGTAGCATTGGCAGATTACCCGAGTAGCATATCAGAATCTAATGAAGGGAATAATAGTAACGGCAGTTCTATAAGTGTAACAAAGTTCCAGGTAAGTACAGTAACAATAAATGTAACTCCATCAACAGTGAAGGTTGGAGAAAGCATAACAACATCTGGAAGTATGAGCGGAAACGGAAACGGAACAGTGAGTTACAAATGGCAGTGGAAGAAACCGGGCAGTACAGTTTTTGAAGACATGACTGGGTTGACAGAAACAGCAACGATGACAAATGGAAGCGCTAGTATATCGAGTGCAACGTATAATCCATTTACACAAACAGGTACGTATACATTAAGAGTAACGACAACGAGTCCTAACTCAGTCACGTCGAATGAAAAAACAGTAGTAGTTGATGCACCATCACAACCAGATTTACGTATCTCAAGCATAAGTTTGAACAAGAGTGCGGCA
>CAZEDR010000386.1:0-2749 GCA_964510975.1 uncultured Melioribacter sp.
CTAAACAAGCTAACGGTGCAATTATGGCTCGTTACGGTGATACGATGGTTCTTGTGACTGCGGTTGCCGGTGGCCTCAGGGAAGATCTCGATTTCTTTCCACTTAGTGTAGAATACAGAGAAAAAGCATTTGCTGCTGGAAAAATTCCGGGTGGATTTTTTAAGCGCGAAGGTAAACCAAGCGACCGCGAAGTTTTAAGCGCTCGTTTGATCGACCGTCCTATTCGTCCATTATTCGATGATAATTATAGAAATGATACACAAGTTGCAGCTTTTGTTTATTCTTTTGATGGCGAAAACGATCCCGATGTAGTTGCGGCTTGCGCTGCTTCTGCTGCCTTAGCAATTTCAGATATTCCTTTCCTCGAACCAATCGGCGAAGTTCGTGTTGGCAGAGTAAACGGAGAATTCATAATCAATCCTACATTTAAAGAAGTTGAAGCCAGCGACATCGAGTTAGTTGTTGCCGGTACGGAAACTTCGATTATGATGGTTGAAGGCGAATCTAAAGAAGTTAGCGAAAGCGATCTTTTAGGTGCGTTAAAATTCGCTCATCTGGAAATCAAGAAGATAATTGAAGTGCAAAAAGAGTTACGCGAAGCTTGCGGCAAACCAAAGATGGAAGTTGTTGCAAAAACTTTAGATGAAAATCTAGTTGCAGATGTAAATGCACTCGCTTATGAAAAATATAAAGCAATCGTTTCTTCAGTTCTTGCTAAAGAAGAAAGATCAAAAGCTAATCACGATTTAGGTGATGAAGTTCTCGCTGCTCTCGCAGAAAAATATCCGGAACAAGGAAAAGTCATTGGTCAAATTCTTCACGATATGGAAAAAGACTTAATGCGCAAACGCATTCTTGAAGAAGGAATGCGTCTTGACGGAAGAAACACAAAACAAATTCGCCCGATTACATGCGAACTTGGTTTGCTTCCTCGCGTTCATGGAACTGCATTATTTACACGCGGTGAAACACAAAGCTTAACTACTTTGACTCTTGGTACAAAACAAGATGAACAAGTGATTGACGGCTTACAGGAAGAATATAAGAAGAGATTTTTACTTCACTATAATTTCCCGCCGTTCAGCGTTGGTGAAACCGGAAGATTCTCCGGTGTTGGAAGAAGAGAAGTTGGTCACGGAAACTTGGCAGAGCGCTCTTTGAAAAACATGCTTCCTCCGGAAGATAAATTTCCATATACAGTTCGTATCAATTCGGATATTCTTGAATCAAACGGCTCTTCATCAATGGCGACAGTTTGCGCCGGTTCATTAGCAATGATGGATGGCGGCGTTCCGGTTAAGACTGCAATTGCCGGTATTGCAATGGGCTTGATTAAAGAGGGTGATAAGTTCGCAATTCTTTCCGATATTCTTGGAAATGAAGATCATCTTGGAGATATGGATTTCAAAGTTGCCGGAAGTACTGAAGGTATTACCGGTTTACAAATGGATATCAAGATTCAAGGAATCTCTTACGAGATTATGGAAACAGCATTAGCTCAAGCTAAAGAAGGAAGAATGCACATTCTTGGAATCATGAATGAAGCAATTTCCACTGCAAGAGAAAAAATCTCAGACTACGCTCCAAGTATTCTTTCAACAAAGATTCCGGTTGATAAAATTGGCGCTTTAATTGGACCTGGCGGAAAAGTTATCCAAAAAATCCAAAAAGAGTACAGCGTTGAAATCAGTGTTGAAGAAGATGGAACTGTTAACATTGCCGGTGTAGATTCTAAGCTTGCTAAAGAAGCAAAAGAGTATATCAGAATGATGATGTCTGAACCGGAAATTGGAAAGACATACAATGCAAAAGTTGTAAGCATTAAAGACTTTGGTGCATTTGTAGAATTTATGCCGGGCATTCAAGGATTGCTTCACATTTCGCAAGTTGATACAAAGAAAATCGCAAAGGTTAGCGATGTTCTTTCCGAAGGTGAAATGGTTCGTGTTAAATTGCTCAGCATAGAGAATGGTAAATTCGCTCTTTCCAGAAAAGTATTATTAAAGGAAAAAGAAGAATCTAAAGAAGAAGTTAAAGAAGAGAACATTACAGAGAATGCTGAGTAACAACTCAGCATTTTTTATAAAGGCCGAAATGGTTGATTGATGAAGATTGGTAACCTTGATATTGGACAAAAGCTTTTCCTCGCCCCCATGGCGGAGGTTACCGATTCATCTTTCAGAAGAATTTGTAAAGCAGAGGGTGCCGGCATTACATTTACCCAGATGGTAAGTGCCGAGGGTGTAATAAAAAATAATTTTGAATCGCTCCGAATACTTTCATTCAACCGCAGCGAAAAGCCAATAGGTGTTCAAGTTCTTGGCAACAATCCGGCAATTCTTGGCGAAGCAACAAAAGAAATCACTCGCTTGAAGCCCGATATGATTGATCTCAATTGCGGTTGTTCGGTTGATAAAGTTACATCAAATAATATGGGTTCTGCACTTCTTGATGATCCTAAAACGATCGGCAAAATTATCCGCAAAATGGTTGATAATGCCGGTGGTGTTCCTATTTCGGTAAAACTGAGATTGGGGAAAGATAGAAGTCACATTAATATTTTTGAAACAGCCAAAGCTGTTGAAGACAGCGGAGGTGCTTTAGTTTTTGTACACGGACGCGCACGAAACGATAAATATGAAACTGAACCCGATTGGAGCTGGATATCTAAAGTTAAGGAAACAGTGAAAATTCCGGTTGTTCGGTTGATAAAGTTACATCAAATAATATGGGTTCTGCACTTCTTGAT
>CAZEDR010000387.1:0-2747 GCA_964510975.1 uncultured Melioribacter sp.
CGCCTTGCATTGAAGCTAGCTTAGAATGATACTCTTGTTTTGTTGTTCCGTAAAGTGCGTGGTTCAACATATAGTCAGCGCCCATTCCGCCGGCGGTAAAGAAGCCAACGCCCCAGGTGAAATCGCTGCAATCGCAACTACGCATATAAGAAGCGGATGGCAATGGGAAAATGTTATTGTCGCCATCAACGTTATTAAGTTTGTTTTGAAAATGTAAAGACGGGTACATCATAGAGATATCGAAATTCAACATCGTTTGATTTACGAAAGACAATCCGGCGGGATTGCTCATCATAAGTTCAGGTGAATCGAACACGCCGATTGATGTTCCGCCTCTTCCCAAAGATTTTGCGTCGAACCCGACCAATCTTGTTCCGGATTGCGCAAACAGTGTTGAAGCCATAAAGAGAACTACTAATAATCTTAAACCAGCTTTCATATGTTTCTCCTATTTGTATGTTGTATTTGTAAGGAATTAATCCTTCTTATAGTTTTTACCAAGCAGAGCCATACGTAACGATTCATCCAACACCGTAGGCATACTCATGTGATTCATAAACGCCATTTTGCCGGCATCCCAGAAATACATATCCATTCTAAACATTTCTCGCGCTGTGTGAACAACGAGTTGATTATCTTTCTGCAAAAGCAATACTTCCACCGGATATGCTGCTGCGTGGTCAATACCCGGACATTTATTATTTGAGCTCTCTCTGGATTTTCCGGCGATGTGAAATGACAAACCTTCTGTTTGAGTTCTTGTTAAACCAAGTAAGCACGCGCTGGAATCCGGTGAATAAATTTGGCTGATAATTTTCCATTTAAGCACTTCCGGATTTGCAACGTATCTGTATTCCACATCTTCTTTAGTTGGTTTGAAATTTTTAAGGTTGTTTTTCATCTCGCCAATTAATCTCTCAATTCCTTTTTTACCATCGCTATTTTTAGTCGAATAGATTTGCGGAAATTGATCTTCGTCATTGAAGAATGTCATCTTCCCTACCATCATAAACATATCTCTGGATGATTCGGCCAAATCTTCATCATCACGAATCGGCTCTAGAGGTTTTTCAATCTTTGTTCCGCCGGAAATTGATTGAACAACTTTCAGAAAACTAGTTTTGAATTCTTTTGTCTTGCTCACAATCTGATTGTACTCATTCTTCTTATCGTTTTCGAACAGGTCGTTAAATACAATTCTGTTGATAGTTTCCGGATCGGCAATGTTTACTTGAATGCCGTCGGGTGTTTCATAAAGTGCAACTCGCAAGAATGAAGCAACCAAATACTTGTTTCCTTTTGATGTCACCAACTTTGTAAACTCATTATTACTTAGCACAAATAACTTTGCTTGCGAACCACATTGTTCATCCTTTTTCTGGCGGACAATATCCGGAGTTGCCACATCCGAATAGCTCAAAATATTATAGCCGGCAGATTTTAGTTTTGTTTTTAACTCTTCCCCAACCTTATTAATATCACCTTTGATGTTTGATACAGCTAAAAGATAAATTCCGTGTTCTGATGCGCTGAGTGTAATAAATGAGATAAGAATGAAACTGAAAAGTGTCTTTACGGATAACTTCATTTTTGTTCTCCGAAATATTTTAATTAATGTATGCTGTTACATAAGATCAAGATTATGATCAAGAGCATGAAGAGTCTTCAAAAACTCTTGACCTTAATCATAATCTTAATCTTCTTCTAATCAACATCCTTCTTTCTTTTTCTTTGCGCCGCCGCCAACTTTACCAGCCGGAGCTGTTAACTTTGGCATTGTTGGAGCTGCTGTTGTTTGTGCAGCAACAGTCGTTGCAGTTCCGCCGGAAACTATTTGCGGAGTTCCTCCAAAATGAAGCGAAACTTGTTTTACTTTTTCGAAAGCTGCTGTTTGTTCCGCTGTTGCAGAAGCATCAAGTTTCGGAAAAAGAATTTCATTCTTCCAAGCATTTATTCCGCCATTCAAAATGTAAACAGCTTTGTAGTTTGAACTCTTTAAGATGAACCACGCTTGAGCAGAAGCCACATCATCATTTCCGTATAAAAGTATTTTCTGATTTCTCATTAAGTCAGAATCCAAAAGATTTTCAACGGAAATATTTATAGATGATGGAATGTTGTATTCGCCAAATTCTTTTTCACTTCTCAGATCAACAAGAGTATAATCTGCATTTTCTTTTATCAACCAATCTGCGAGTGTCATTGCATCAATTCTATCTTGATTCTTTATGGTTGATAAAGCCATTTCTTTAGCATTTACATCAATCACATTTTTGTTTGCCGGATCGCCAATAATTAATGCGATAAAGCCAAGTAGTCCGGCTAGGATTGCAAGCTTCCAAGGTGTGCTAAGTTTCATAAGTTTTTCTTTCATTCTGCACTCCTTCCGTTTTTCTTAGCCATAATTTTCTCGCCCCATTCAGCAGCAGCAAAAGCGCCAAGAGCCATCAACACAACTAAGAACAAAGTTAACCCGTGTGAGAGACCAAAATATTCGTGAAGTGTAACTCTTCCCATTGGTGTTGAGTTGAAGAAATTTTCGAACAGAGGTAATGTTTCTCCAAAAACGAAAATGCCGAAGAAGATTCCCAGTATGTAAACCATTCCATCAATTCTTCCGGTGGATGCTGAGACAAAAGATGTTCCGGGACAGTAACCGCCTACAATGAATCCGATTCCTAAAAACGCACCACCAATTATTTGCGGAATGAGGAAAGTATCTGTTGTGTAAACGAGTGAAAGATCAA
>CAZEDR010000388.1:0-2744 GCA_964510975.1 uncultured Melioribacter sp.
TGTAGTTAATAAAAGATTGGAGGAATTGCAGTAGTAAAAGAGGGAATGACGTGAGCCATTCCCATTAAAAATTATTTTTTCTGACCTTGCACTTTTGTCTCTAGATCATTCAACTCTTTAATTTTTTCATCAAGAATTGACTGCTGCCTCTTCAACTCTTTTAACTGTGATTCAATAGCTTGCTCATATTCCGATTGATTCCAGTAACCGCGCTGCTCAAAGTAACTTTTAAATAACCAATTATGTTTAAGTGCTTCCATGTTTTCGGCAAAGCTTGTTGTTGCAATTCTAGCGTATTCACTCGTCTTGGCAAGATTTGTAATTACGGAAGTAACAGAATCGGCCATTTGCTGATCCCCAATTAATTTACCTAACGCGCCTTCACCTTTTTCTACTTTAGCCAAAAGTTTTCTCGTATCTAAAATTGTTGCGTCAACTTGTGTAATAACTTTTTGAATACCGCCGCTGGTAGAAACTATGATATCGGAAATTTCGTCCATACGCTTTGTAATTAGATTTAAACTCTTATCGGCAGATTGTGTTAGTGAAACTGTTGAGTTATAAAGTGCATCGTTGTTAACCAGTTTGCCGAGACTCCCTTCACCCTTATTTACTTTTGTGAACACTTCAGAAAATTCTTTGGTAAGCGTTTTAATGTTGCTCATTATAGCTTGTGTTTCTTCTATGATTGCAGAGACATTAATTGGATTCTTAGAGAGAATAGTCCCGCCATCGGTAATCTCGGCTTTATCGGGTGAGCCCGGTGCGATTGTAACGATTTTTTTGCCGACTAAACCTTCGGTTTCAATTGAGGCGCGGCTATCTATTCTAATAAAGCGTTTCAAAGTAACATCAATATTCATAACAACTTCAACTTTTCCGGTTACATCGTCAGTAAGAGATATACTGTTTATACTTCCAATATCGTATCCACTTAAACGAACCGGCGCACCCGGCTTCAATCCTTCAATTTGACTAAAGTAAGCTTTGATTTCGATTGTGGTGCTGAATAATTTTTCTTTATTGCCCAGAAGAAAAATTGAGAGCACCAGCATTACTGTCCCAAGAAAAATAAAAATTCCTAGTCTGGCACCTTCCAACTGCTTAAGCATTTATAGCTCCTATTCTTTAACTAATTCATGACTGAAGAAATTCCGTAAGAACGGATCAGCCGAACTTGTTAGTTCCGATAAACTTCCTTGATATGCAACTTTAGCATCCCGCAAAAATATTGCGTGGTCAGCTATAATTTCAGCACAAATTAAATCATGTGTAACTACAATCGAAGTCATGTTCAACTTCTTCTGTAAATTTATAATAAGCTCGCTTATTTCTTTCGCTGTAATGGGATCGAGTCCGGTAGTTGGTTCATCGTATAACATCAATTCGGGATCGGTTATGATAGAACGCGCTAGTCCGATTCTCTTTTTCATTCCGCCGGAAAGTTCGCTCGGCATTTTATCAATTGCGTCTTCAAGCGAAACAAGTTCCAGAGTGTTTACAACTTTATCATCAATTTCCTTTTGTGACTTAGCGGGAAAATGTTTTCTAAGCGGAAACTCCAAATTTTCTCTTACAGTCATTGAATCATATAAAGCCGCACCTTGGAATAGAAAGCCGATATTCTTTCTCAGTTCATTCAATTCTTTTGCCGAAAGAAGAGAAATATCATTTCCCTTAATATAAATTTTGCCGGCATCAGGATGCATTAAGCCGATAATGCACTTGAGCAAGACGCTTTTTCCTTGACCGCTTCTACCGAACACAACGAGGTTGTCTCCTCGAGGAACATCTATGGAGACATTATCCAGAACAGATAACGTCTCAAAACGTTTCGAGAGATTTTTTATTTCAACTAATTTATCGTCGGCCATAACCACAAAGAAATTTTTACCAACACCATATCAAAAATTAAAATTAAGAGTGAAGAAAGAACTACTGCTGTTGTTGAGGCTCTTCCAACTCCTTCGGTTCCACCTTCGGCTGTAAAGCCTTTATAACATCCTACCATACCAACTAGATAGCCGAACACAAAAGTTTTTCCAATTCCTGGAATGAAATCTCCAAACTGAACCGCTGTAACAACCGAATCAATAAAATATTTTAACGACATGCTTTCCATTAAGATTATTGCAAGGAAGCAGCCTACAAGAGCAATCATTATCACATATACGGTTAGGATCGGCAGAATCATGGTTGTAGCAATAACTCTTGTAACAACAAGATATTTGAATGGATTGATTGCCGATACTTCCATTGCGTCTATTTGCTCTGTAACACGCATCGAACCAAGTTCTGCACCAATTCCTGAACTAACTCTTCCGGCAAATATTAACGCAGTAATAACCGGTCCAAGTTCTCTTACAACAGAAATCGAAACCATAGCCGGCAGAAAATCCGTTGCGCCGAATCTTTGCATTATAGGCTGGCTTTGCATTGTAAGCACCAACCCGATAATCAAACCGGTAATACTAACTATGCCGAATGTTTTAACCCCCAGCTCATCCATGTGTTTCTTGATTTGACCAATTTCCAGCGGAGTTTTGAAAGCTTGTTTGACAAACTCAATGTTGAAAACCGTTAAGCCGGTTATAGTTGCAAAAAAGTTATAAAGCGTGTCGGCGCTACTTAATCGTCGTCCATATTTAATTTTAGGTATTTTCATTCTGACTTAAATAATTTCAAGAGAAAAAATAGCAAAACTTTAGTTCTAAAATAGTGAGATATTTAGCCCACATTTTCGT
>CAZEDR010000389.1:0-2741 GCA_964510975.1 uncultured Melioribacter sp.
TCTGTTTTTCTTTGCCGTTTATTAAACTCTTTGTGAACAAGGCGGTTAACCAAAGAGGTTTTTCCAACCTCCCCACGTCCAACTAAAATCAGTTTTGCTTCGTTTAATGGACGTTTGCCTTCTCTTGTTCTAAAGTAATACTCAAGTATATCTTTAGGGTCAGCAGGTATTAAATTCTTATTAACTGTTTCTACCCAAGAAGGTCCAAGAATATCTGGTGGAATTTTAAGTAACGGATTATTATGAAGAAAAAGGTTCTTGAGATTTCTTAACTTATTCAGTGATTTATTAAGCTGTGTCAGTTGATTACCGGAAACTTTGAGCTCTTGTAGATTAGCAAGAGTACCAATTTCAGTGGGCAATTGAGTCAGATGATTACACGAAACATCAAGAGATTGAAGATTAACAAGTGCTCGAATTTCACCTGGCAACTGCGTCAGCTGATTATCGGAAACATTGAGATATTGAAGATTAACAAGCGCACTAATTTCAGAAGGCAACTGTGTCAGCTGATTTTTGGAAACAAAGAGATATTGAAGATTAACAAGAGCGCCAATTTCAGAAGGAAGTTGTCTCAGTTGATTCTTGGAAATCTGGAGAAATCGAAGATTAACAAGAGCATAAAACTCAGAAGGCAACTGTGTCAGCTGATTTTGGGAAACATAGAGAGATAGAAGATTAATGAGAGCACCAATTTCAGGTGGAAGCACGGTCAACTGATTAAAGGAAACACGAAGGTATTGAAGGCAAATAAGAGCACCGATTTCAGAGGGGAGCTGTGTCAGTTGATTATTGGAAACATCGAAAGCTAGTAGATTAACAAGGCTACCAATTTCAGTCGGAAGTTGTGTTAGCTGATTACTGGAAACATCGAGATCTTGAATATTAACAAGGGCACCAATTTCAGCCGGAAGCTGTGTCAGTTGATTATTAGAGACACCGAGGTATTGCAGATTAGCAAGCGCACTTATTTCGGTAGGAATCCGAGCTAAATGATTTTTAGAAACAACTAGTTTCTCAAGTTTAACCAGATTAAAAAGATCGCGGGGCAACTCGCCTAATTCAAGTTCGGAAAGATCTAATTCATCGCTCTTTTTATGTCTTGCTTTTGCAATTCTGTCAAGTGCTTCGCGGTAATCCCCTTGGCGGCTCATTATTACTCTTGTAATATGTTTACTAATTACAACTTAAATAATAGAGAATGCTTTATCAACAGAAATATTTGCCGTTGAAGTGCACGCTTACGAAAATTGCAACGGGCTTTAGCCCGTTGAGAAGAAGAGAAATAATTTCTGACTTTAGTCCCATTATTTGTGGCTATCCAAAGGATCCCTTCGGGAAAGCCGTTGTGTTTTTTAATTATTTGCCGACCTAAAGGTCGGCGCAATTGGAATAAATTTCTTAACCCACATGTATTGTGACTGCTGCATTTTACCTCAAAACCGATATAGCTACGAGCATAGATGTTCTCTGTATCGTCCCCAAAGGGACTTTGGTTTATTTGGTATTCTTTTCTTATAGATATTTTACCCCTACGGGATTTTTAGCTCCACTAGGAGCGACATATCTGTAGCATAATGAACACGTAATATTTGTTAAGTCCCTTTAGGTGGATGTCGCAGAATTAATGAATCAAAAATATACAGTGCAAACCTGTACTGAGTTTACCGAAGTATCAGTTAAATCCGCGTCATCCACGGGCTATTTTTAATTAAAAAATAATTATGCGACAGCCATCTTTAGGGACGGGATAGAACCCATTAAATCCATTATTATGTTAATGTTTTTCTGTCCCAGTATTTCCACCTCGGTTTTGAGGATTTTACACACGCGTCTAAAACACTTCTTGATTACCATAAGGAATATTCGTTTTTTGTAAACGGGTTTAGGCAAAAATGTTTTATAACCAAGAGAATATGAAATGGCGCATCTAACAATAAAATCAGCTTATAAAAATTTAGCAGATAGAATTAATAGATTTCCGCAAGGAGCGCCTCAATCGGAATTACTTTTTAAGATTTTGCAAACATTGTTTTCAGAAAAAGAAGCGGGGTTTGTTTCGCTTCTTCCTATCAAACCATTTACAGTTCAAAAAGCTGCTCTGTTAACGAAAAAACCTTTGGCAGAAACGCAAAACATGCTGGAGGAGCTCGCTTCAAAAGGAATTTTGCTGGATGTAGAAATCAATGGACGTTCGGAATATTCTTTACCGCCGCCAATGGCTGGATTCTTTGAATTCAGTCTTATGCGTATCCGTAATGATGTTGACCAGAAAGTATTGTCCGAGCTTTTTTATCAATACTTAAACGTAGAAGAAGATTTTATTAAGCAGTTATTCACGCAAGGAGAAACACAGGTTGGAAGAGCATTTGTAAACGAAGAAGCTCTTAGTGAGAATAACAAAATTGAAATACTGGATTATGAAAAAGCCAGCGAGGTAATTAAAACCGCAAGTCATAGGGGTGTTGGTATGTGCTATTGCCGCCACAAGATGGAACATCTTGGCAAAGCATGCGATGCACCAATGGATATTTGCATGACCTTCAATGATACGGCTTCATCGTTAATCAAACATAAAATTGCTCGTGAAGTTGATGTGAACGAAGGAATGGATTTGCTTCAACTAGCGTACGAAAAAAATCTTGTTCAGTTTGGTGAGAATGTAAGAGAGAAAGTAAGTTTCATTTGCAACTGCTGCGGATGCTGCTGCGAAGCAATGCTGGCGGCAAAGAAGTTTGGGA
>CAZEDR010000390.1:0-2732 GCA_964510975.1 uncultured Melioribacter sp.
CCACAACATTAGTCTTATCCGATACACTTATTAAAGCGTACTTACTCACACTCCGTCCTTTTACCATCTGCAAATAGCAGAACTAATTTATCTTGATATAACCTTTTGAAAATTTTTGTACAACTTCAGGAAGCAACTCATGTTCAATTTTTAATACTCTCGCTGCAATTTCTTCCGCAGACTTCACATCAATTACACTAACACTTCTTTGCTCAATAATCTTTCCGTTATCGTAAATCTTATCTACAAAATGAACAGTGGCGCCGGAAAATTTTTCTTTTGCTTCGAATACAGCTCGATGAACATTCAATCCGTACATTCCTTTCCCTCCATGTAAAGGAAGAAGCGCCGGGTGAATGTTTATAATTTTATTTTCAAACTCATCAACAAATTCATCCGGAATTTTTTTTAGAAATCCGGCAAGTACAATTAAATCAACAGACAATTTTTTTAATTCATCAGCAAGCTTTGTGTATGAACTAAAACCATCTTCAATCCTTTTGCATACAAAAAAAACGGGGATAGAATTTAAGTTTGCAAATTCGACAGCCCCGCAATCTTTTTTGTCGCTTATAACTGCACAAATCTTCACATCCTCTTTAGAAACCTTTTCAAACAAAGCTCTTAAATTTGAGCCTCGCCCGGATACGAAGACAGCAACATTAAACATAGATTACATTTTTTGGTGGAAAAAATTATCTAATTGAGGTTAAATAAGCAATTAAAAGAAGCTATTTTCTTTAGATTTTACAAGGTTTTTCCAATTTTTCACTTAAGCCGTCGTTTCAGCCATTCGATCTGAGATTGGATATAATCGCGAAATTCAAACTCATTATCATCTTCGGCATCTTCCAATAATTCTTTAGCGGATGTTCTATCTCCAAGAGCAAATTTGGCTTTGGCATTCAAAAAGTCTGCAAAAGGCTTAATCCATTTTTCGGAAGAAAGACTTGCATCAGCAAGATGATCGCAAACCGATACAACCTCTGAATGTTTTCTAAGATTTGAAGCGGCTTCTGCAAAATAGATTTGAGCAAGAGCTTTTGTTTCCCTGCTTTCTATCTTAGGAATTTCGAGCTTCAAGCTGTCATAAGCGGTTCTATTATCACCAGCATCAAGCCGGTTTTTCATTCGAACAAGTTTAAGCTCAATTGGAGTAATACCGTGAGAAAGATAAACTTCACTTTTCTTCATCGCATAAGTATCTTCAAACAAATCTTGATTACCACCTTTTGCCAAAGCCAAATTCAGTTTAAACTCTTCATCTTTACCAAGCATTTTATAAGCGAGCGCAGTATTAAGTGCAGCTATTCCGGTTAAATCTAGTTCCTTTGATGAATCCAGAAATTTCTTATAATTTCTTATAGCTGTGCGGTACTGATTTTTCTTGAAGTAGATTTCGCCGCGTCTGTAATAGGCCAACGCTGTTATCTGCGGGACATGCTTGTTTTTAATCGAAACGACACGATCTAACACAGAAATTGCGCGATCAAGTTGTTTAGCTTTTATTAAGCAAACAGCCGATTGATAAGCAAATAAACCGTTGCGAGGGTATTTGGAAGTAAGGTCTTGAAGAATTACGTAACCGCTGTCATATTCTGCTAAATAGTCATTATACACTTTAGAAAGATGGAAAGCAGCTTCGGTTTTAACTGTAGTTCCTTTGCGAAGTGCTGTCTTGATGTATCTGAACCCCCGAGCCTTATCCGAGCTAAGACCGGTCAGATTCACAGCCCATTTCAAAAAGTCGGGTACGAAGCTCATTGCATAGTCGAACAATCCTAAACCAAGATAAGCATCATAATATCGGGGATTTACTTTGATAATCTCTTCAAATTGACTTACAGCTTGTTTACTCGACCAAAACGCATCAACAGATTGGTTATTTGTAGCTTGAGCCATCGCTCGAAATGAAGCGAGATTAGCAGCTAAATATTTTGTTTCAATGTCTTTTGGATTTTTAGAAAGCAATACATCTGCTTTTTGTTGAGCAAGATCGGCAAATTTCAAAAATGTTTGATATTCACCTTCGTTGCGGGAACCGAGGAAAATCCAGAAATGTATTAATGCGTTTCGGTAATAACCTTCCGGCGAATTCGGTCTTAGTTCTAAAACACGGTTAAATGTTTTTTCGGCAGACTCAAACTGAAAATTGTAAGCTTCATTCATTCCTTTACGAACCAAAGTTTGAACTTGCCCAAATAAACTAAATGATGATATTAAAAGAACAGAAATTACTAATCTTGCTTTCAATTTTGATTTTTCCTCTGTGTATATTCTAGCGAAGCTTTTACAAATTCTCTAAACAACGGATGCGCTTTAGTAGCTCTAGATTTTAGTTCCGGATGGAACTGGCAGCCAACAAACCATGGATGATCGTTTAACTCCACCATTTCGACTAAATATTCATCCGGAGAAGTTCCACTGATGATCATTCCCTTTTCTTCAATAATGCTGCGGTATTTATTATTAACTTCAAAACGATGCCTGTGTCTCTCGGAAATTTTCGGTTTACGGTAAGCTTCGAATGATTTGGTGCCTTTTTTGAGAACACAAGGATAAGCGCCTAAACGCATTGTGGCGCCTTTAGTTTTTATCTTTTTCTGCTCCGGCATAATATGAATTACGCTGTTGGAATTCTTTACGAACTCTTCGCTGTTGGCTTTTTTGATTCCGCAAACATTGCGGGCAAACTCAATTACTGCGCATTGCATTCCTAAACAAATTCCAAG
>CAZEDR010000391.1:0-2731 GCA_964510975.1 uncultured Melioribacter sp.
CAACTGTTTGGCTTCCGCAGTAATGGCTCGTTGGGAAGGAGAGCTTGATACCAGCGGAATTGCTGATGAAGCTATAACAAATGGCTAAAATTCTCGGTTAGAAGAAATTTAGAAAAGTTGTAATGATAATCGCGTTTGTAAAATCTATGAAGAACGCGCCCACAATCGGAACGATTAAAAACGCTTTTGGCGCCGGTCCAAATTTATCTACCAGCACTTTCATGTTTGCCATTGAGTTTGCTGTAGTGCCGAGCATGAATCCTAAGAAGCCGCTGCTTATAACCGCCGACTCGTAATCTTTACCCATCAATTGGAAAATTGGCCAGAAGCAGACAAGCGCAATCATTGCTACTTGCGCAATTAGTATTGTGATTAACGGAACTGCCAAACCGGCGAGTTTCCAAAGATTCAATGTCATCAATGCAATTACTATGAATAGTGAGAGGGCAATATCGCCTAACTGATTAATTGTTTGATGCGGCAGATTAAATACTTTTGTTTTGTCATCAACATTTCGAATTATTGCCGCGATGAGCATTGCGCCAATGTAAGCCGGCAGAGTTAATCCCCAAGATTTGAATAACAAACTCAACCCGCTTCCAATCCACATAGCAGCTAAAATTACAACGATGCTTTTCAGCATAAATACATAATGAATATCCTCGCCGGAAATCCAACCGCCCTTCTCATTTTCATCTTGATTAAAATTTTCTAAATCGTTTAGCGCTGCTGCTTCTTTTTTCTTAACCGCGTGTGAATGCAAATTATTCTTCTTGATTAGATAAGTTCCGATTGGTCCGCCGATTAATCCGCCGGAAACAATTCCTACCATTGCCGCCGCAACAGCAATTGTAGCCGCTCCATCAACTCCGTGCTGCTCAAACAAGGGAGCGAATGCTAGTCCGGTGGCTGGTCCTCCCGTTAACGTAACTGAACCGCTTAATACGCCAACCAATGGAGAAATGCCGAATGGAAGTGCTACTAAAATTCCTAATACGTTTTGAAGAACAGCAAAAATGGTTGCAACAATGAAGAACTTAAACACAGCAGGTCCGCCCACCTTTAACAGTTTCAAACTCGCGTTCAAACCTATTGTTGTGAAAAATGCAATCATCAACGGTTCGCGAAGTGTCGTATCGAACTTTAGAATTTCGACACCATAGTTATGAGTAATTAGATTGAAAATGGAAATCAGCAAACCGCCAACAACCGGTGCGGGAATATTGTATCTGCCTAGAGGTTTAATTTTTTTACAGAGCAGATGACCGATAAAAAGAAATATTCCGGCTAATGCGACAGTCTGAATTAAATCGAGTTGAAACAAAATTCCTCCGCGTGTAATGTGAAACTAAGTTTGATTGCATCTTCTCCAACAAAGATAGAAAGTCGGAAAGAACTAGAAAAGAAAAGTTTTTCGGAAAAGTGGTGTGTTAATCTTATTTGGAGCTATTCAGCATTACTAATAGTGAAAAAATCATTCTCATTAATGAAATGGAACGGCTTTACTTACCAAAGAAATATTAGAATAGACAGCTTAAAAAGGGAGTGCATACGGCATTATACTTGCTTCATTCTTTGGTTAAAATTTTTGGAGATGAAATGGACGGTCTGTTTGTAGGATTACTTTCTATTACATGGCAGCAGATGGTTATGATTGCGATAGGCGGGACTCTGATCTATCTGGCAATTGCTAAAGAGTATGAACCAACGCTGTTACTACCAATCGGGTTTGGAGCAATTTTAGCCAACATTCCTTTATCGGCTGCGATTAATCAAATGAGCGGCGGGCAAGAAGTTGAAGGAGCGCTAACTACATTTTTTAAGTTTGGAATTATGACTGAGGTGTTTCCACTTTTAATTTTTGTGGGAATTGGAGCTATGATTGATTTTTCCCCGTTGTTTAAAAATCCACGTTTGCTTCTCTTTGGCGCGGCTGCTCAATTCGGAATTTTCTTTACGATGGCGATGGCTGCTTTGTTTGGATTCTCATTGAAGCAAGCAGCTTCAATCGGCATTATCGGCGCGGCTGATGGACCAACTTCAATTTACGTTGCAACAAGATTCGCTAAGGATTTGCTCGGACCTATTTCCGTAGCGGCTTATTCTTACATGGCTCTTGTTCCAATTATTCAGCCGCCGGTTATTAAAGCGCTTACAACCAAGAAGGAAAGATTAATAAGAATGGATGCGCACGCTAAGGATATTTCTAAGACAACGCTGATTTTGTTTCCAATACTAGTTACTGTTGTTGCAGGCTTGTTCGCGCCTTCAAGCGCAGCGCTGATTGGCTTCTTAATGTTTGGCAATTTAATTAGAGAATGCGGCGTGTTGAATAAACTTTCACTCGCTGCTCAAAACGAATTAGCTTCTATTGTTACTTTACTATTGGGAATTTCGATTGCAGCAACAATGACCGCCGATAAGTTTTTACAGCCATCCACATTAATTATTATTGCGCTTGGTTTGGTTGCTTTCATCTTTGATACAGCCGGCGGTGTATTGTTCGCAAAGTTTTTGAATCTCTTCTTGAAAAATAAAATCAATCCAATGATTGGAGCTGCGGGTATTTCGGCTTTTCCAATGTCGGCGCGGGTAATTCATAACATGGGACAAAAAGAAGATCAGTTCAATTTCTTGTTGATGCATGCAGTCAGCGCAAATGTTAGCGGGCAAATAGGTTCTGTAATTGCCGGCGGTTTAATTTTAGCATTAGTTTCTTAAGGAGGATTAA
>CAZEDR010000392.1:0-2730 GCA_964510975.1 uncultured Melioribacter sp.
CTTTTTTGCCTTCAATCTGAACAACGGGTCCTTCATTTTCTTCAATGGGTCTGAAATATGGATAAAAACCAATTGCTTTTATATCATCAGCGCGAGTAAAATCGACACATTTTTTGAATAAATCCAAAATACCTCCGGATTATTTTCTAAAAACTAATATTATTTTTGGTGAGTTAGTTCGTTTTAACGAAATTTCGGTTGGGAATATAATCAAAATGGACGAAAATTTACTTATGAGCTCTAAAATAATTTCAGTTGTAACCGGTGCTTCCGGATTTGTAGGTAGTCATCTAGTTGATAAACTTCTTGCCGAAGGGCATCAAGTAAAATGCATTTTACGCTCTTCAAGTTCTCGCAGATGGCTTGAAGGTAAGCCGGTGGAGATTGTCGATTGCGGTTTGTTTGATAAAGCAGCGTTGAAAGATGTTCTAAAGGATGCGGATTATTTATTCCACATTGCCGGCGTGGTAAAAGCAAAAGAGGAAAGCGAATTCTATAAAGGGAATGTGGAAACTACAAAAACTCTGCTGGAAACTCTTTCGGAACTAAACTCGAAGATAAAAAGAGTAGTAATTTCCAGCAGTATGACTGCTTGCGGACCATCTATGGATGGAAAACTATGCACTGAAGAAACAGTTGAACATCCAATCACAACTTACGGAAGAAGTAAACTGGCACAAGAGAAAATGGCTATAAGCTTTAAAGACAAACTTCCAATTTCAATTGTAAGGCTGCATGCTGTATATGGAGCCAGAGATACTGAAGTCTACCAATTCTTTAAAACTTATCAGATGGGTTTGATGGCTTTAATTGGTTTTGATGAAAAGCACTTGAATCTGATTCATGTGCAAGACGCTGTTGATGGGATTTACGGAGTTTCTGTTTCTGATAAATCAGTTGGTCAAACATATTTTTTGGCTTCTGAAGAAATATATACTTGGCCGCAAATTGGAGAAGCGATAGCTAAAGCGATGGGCAAAAAGGCATTTACTTTAAGACTGCCGCACGTTTTGGTTTACACTGTTGCAGTTTTTGCTCAGTTCTTTGCAATGTTTAGTTCAAAAGCAGCTACATTTAATTTAGAGAAGGCAAGGGATTTTGTACAATCCAACTGGACTTGTGATGTTTCTAAAGCTAAGAAGGATTTCGGCTATACTCAAAAAGTACCTTTAGAAGAGGGAATAAAGCGCACAATCGATTGGTACAAAGAAATGAAATGGTTATGATCGATTTTCTTTTTTGAATAGAGAAGGTGACTGTGGCATACATTGCAGTCACCATTTCCAAATCCTATCGCGTTAATTTCAAGTCCAAAATCTTCCAACAAGATTTTGACAAACTCACACTCAAGATTTTTCGAATTTTCATTAGCGATGAAAACTGTTTTTATTCTGCAAGAGGAATTTGTTGTCAGATGATCGATATGCCAGTTTATCACTTTGGCCTTTCTTAAGTGGCGCTCTAAGCGCTGGCGCAAATTTTTCTGCGCGCTTCCGGAGTAATAGTAATAACCTTTTGGAAAAACGTGGCCTACAAATTTCTTAGCTTCTATCCGAACTGAATTTTTTAGGTAAAGCTCTAGAAGATAAACTCCGGAATTCTTCTCAGTTGTTTTTAGCACCCTCTTTTATCCAAGTCTTTATTCCGGTTATTTGATTTTTTGTTAGCGGCGGCCAACCAACCGGAGGCATTGGCGAAGTTGTTCTTCCTTCAATAGCCCATACAAGTTTGCTGTTATCCGGCAATTCCGGGAAAACGATTAAAACATTACTTGTCGATTCTGCGTGATTATCCAGGCTTAGTCCGCCCGCAATATCTCTAGAATTGTGACAACCGGCAGTGTTACACTTCAATTGAAATAGCGGTTGTATATACTCTGCATAGCTTACATTAGAAGCGGGAATAACTCTAGAATCAATATCGTCATTGGTAAGCGTGTCATCACAAGACACAAATGCAAGTCCAACAATTAAGAGCGCGGATAGCGATTTATAAAACTGTTTCATGTTAATTTTTTTTGTTTCAAAGATATTCTTACCCGAACCGGAATTCAATCCTTTTTAGTTGACACTAAAAAATATATTTTGAAGCAGACTTTAGAGGGAAGTATGAAAAAAACAGTATTGGTGTTAGCAGTTTTACTGACTATTGCAACAATTTCATTCGCTCAAGATTTACTTCAATCCGGTCCAATGGTTGGTTATTCAACAATGAGAGAAATTTGCCTTTGGGTTCAAACAACTAAAGAAGCTAAAGTAAAAATTGGTTATTGGAGAGTTGATAAACCCGCTCAAAAGAATTTCACTAATGAAGTATTCACAAAAGTCGAGTCAGGATTCTCAACAAAACTGATTTGTTTTGATTTGGAAGGGGGACAATCATACAACTACGAATTATTTATTAACGGTAAAAAAGTTGTTAGACCGTACGAATTAAAATTCCAAACGCAAGAACTTTGGCAGTGGAGAAGTGATGCGCCAAATTTTTCTTTTGTAATTGGTAGCTGTAACTATGTTAATGAACCGGCATTTGATAGACCGGGAAAACCTTACGGCGCAAATCATGAAATATTTAAGAGCATAGTTGAGAAGAAACCCGATTTTATGATTTGGCTTGGTGATAATTTTTATTACCGAGAAGGAGATTGGGATTCATGGAGCGGAATTATTCATAGGAATACTCACACAAGATCTTTGCCGGAATTGCAGCCTCTTTGGGGCGCGGTGCATC
>CAZEDR010000393.1:0-2700 GCA_964510975.1 uncultured Melioribacter sp.
TGATGCTTTCCGTAATGTTTATTTTCAGTATTACTGTATCGGCTCAGCATCAACATGGCAGCGGAAGCGGCAACGGTATGGGGACCGGCTCTCAAATGCAGAATATGCAAAACATGGGAGCTAAAATGGGTGACATGCAAAACATGATGACTCAAATGAATCAACTAATGGATAAGAGCGGTAAAATGCTTTCCATGATGCAGAACCAAAAAGATCAAATGGGAATGGGCTCTCAAATGACCGGCATGATGCAAAATATGAACGACATGTCTAAGAATATGAAAAACATGCTCGATCAAATGAATACTATGATGGGAGATCAAAAAATGATGGAGAACCAAGAAATGAAGGATCACATGAAAGGTATGACCGATAATATGAAAACCATGATGAAAGATTATGACGATATGCTTGGCAAAATTCAGAAACTTCCAAACCCAATAAAGAAGTAAGGATAATAAAATGCAAATGAAAATTAAAAGCACGTTTCTTTTAATTTTTTCCGTCATTCTTTTTAGCAGAGTAACTTTTGCTCAAGAGGGCTGGTCGGTTTCGACCGGCCTTCAATATTCCGGCGGAAATTATTATTACAATAGTTACAGCAAATTCTTTTCCTTTTACGGCGGTGTACGTTTTCAATCGGAATATTTCAGCGTGAATGTTACTGCACCGATTATTTTTTCTAACAATAATTCTTTAAGCCAGTCCGGTGGGATGATGCTGCCAATTGGAGGTAACTCTTCCGGCACCAATAATATGATGGATGGCAATTCATCCGGGAATAATAGCGGCGGAATGATGGGTAACACTGGCGGCGGAATGATGAGCGGCAATGGAAGTACTTCCAATTCTTATATGCCCGGTTCATCATCTTCTATGAACTCAAGTATTGGTCTTGGCGATATTTTTCTGACGGGTAATTATCAAATTTATTCTAACTACGAAAATAGTTTTACATCATCGATTAATTATCAAATCAAATTACCCACAGCAAGCGGAATGACAAATATCGGCACCGGTAAATTTGATTATGGCGCCTCGGTAACTCTACGCAAAGGTTTTGATTCTTATCTTTTGCTTGCAGATTTAGGATACCTCAACATAGGCGATCCAAGTGGAATTACATATAAAAATCCATTTACCTATGGAATTGGTTTCGGAAAATTCTTTAATGATGGCAATTCATCACTTCTGTTCTACTATCAAGGTTACACGGAAATTGTTTCCGGTTACGCCGCACCACAACAGATATCATTGGGGCTAAATCATCTGCTTAGCTCAAAACTTACTCTTACACTTATCGGCGGAGTTGGATTAACTAAATTTTCTCCCGGTCTGGTAGCTTCTGCCGGTATAATTTGGCGGCTTGGTGAATGATAAATCATATGGAGTTTTTATGAAAAACTTATTTACGTTCATTCTTTTTTTACTGCTATTTACAATTCCAGTTTCTCCGCACGGCGGGAAAGATCATAAAAAAGAAAAAGCTGCCAAGCAAGACACATTAACAATCGTTGGCAGAGATACAATTGCTATTAACGGCATCTCTAAGAACCCAGTTAAGAAGAAAGTTGAACCGGCAATAGTTATGGATGAGCCGGTGAAATTAAATCCATCGGAACAAATGTTTGAACATTTGCACAACAAGATGGTTCACTTTCCAATTGCTCTTGGAGTGTTTGCTTTCCTTCTAACCATGATCAACTTCAAATGGAAAAATTTCGATTCCGCAATTTTGATTTCTGTTCTTGTTGCGTTTCTATTTTCTATTGGGGCATTCATAACCGGTAAGAATCAAGCAGAACCATTTGCTGGAACTGCTAAAGAATGGATTGTTGAACTTCACCAAACCTTCGGTCTTACAGCTCTTATTAGCTTTTTCGTTTGGACAATAATTCTGATAATTGACAAACTAAAAAAATATGCGTGGATAATTGGATTAATCACTTTTCTTCTAATTCTTGCCGCCGGTTTCTTAGGTGGAGTAATTGCTCACTAATAATCTTTTAATAATGAAAACAATGACATATATGTCTATGTCTTTAATATAAATGCCTTATAATAAATATTCTCAAGGAGTTTCCATGAAAAAATATATAAGTAGATTCTTAATACTAATGCTGCTTTCGATTGCTTCACTCTCTGCTCAAGGAATGAGAAGCGGCGGAATGGGATTTATGTTCCCGGATACATTAGCGCAAGTTACTCTCTCCGGTAAAGTAACCGTAGATGCAACCCTTCCAATGCCAATTTACTATCTCGACGTAAACGGCGACAGCAAAAATGAATACTATCTTAACTTCGGTCCAGTTTGGTATTCTCCGGATAATTCAACTGCGGTAAGACCAAAGAACGGAGATCAAATTACTATCATTGGCGGGCACATGAATAGTTCAATGAATATGAATGGACTGCCGATGATTATTGTTTATCAAGTTAACGGAAAACTTTGGAGAGATCCATTCGACCCAATGTGGAATAGCTTTGGAAATAACACACACATGATGGGACAGCACGTCGGTAATTGCAGTGGTTATGCTTTTGGTGCAAGTGGAACCGTGCCGCAAAACGTAACATTATCCGGGACAGTATTGGTTGATACAACTTATTTTATGAATCTATACTATTTGGATGAAAATAATGATGGCAAGCCGGATTACTATCTGAATTTCGGTCCATGGTGGTATGAGTCAACATCCG
>CAZEDR010000394.1:0-2696 GCA_964510975.1 uncultured Melioribacter sp.
AGTTGTTAAATCAAGGCTTGGAATGTGAGCATAAAAATATCCCGGCGGAAAGCTGTTATCTTTTATTTTTTCATAAACAATTGAATAAGTCATTTTACACTCGCGTTTATTCAACTAGTTGAAAGATATATTAGAACACCTCTCTTTCAAATGATTATTTAAGCGACACGTTTTTAATCTTGCCTCTTAGCATATATAAACCGAAAGTGTCTCTTATTTGAGCTCAGTATTTTTTTCAGTCCCGGTTGAGAATACTCTTTGTAACGAAGCTCCGCCAGCTGCGGATTCAATTGCTTTTATTGCAATTGTCTGAACTTGCTGCCCAGACTCATTTACTTTTAGTACAAGCTGCTTAATTTGTTCAGTTTGTTCTGTTATTTTATTCTCAAGAGATTGTACAAGCTGTTTATGCAAATTTCGTTCCCCTTCTATTTCTTTCTGGCTAAGTTCGGATTGATGTCTAAACTTAAACTCAATTTTTTCTATAACAGATTTTTCGGTTTCTTTAACAGCGCTTTCCAATTCCTTAGAAAAATTTTCAACTTTAGTTTTAAGCTCTGCTAATTCTTTTTCTTTTGCGGCAACGATTTTCTCCCGTTCGGTCAATTCTTTTTCAACGGTTGTCCTTTTATCAACTAGCTCTTTTTCAAGAAGCTCTTTCTGCTCGGAATATGTGTCTGAATCCTTTTTCCTCTTAAGCAGAAGATTATAATTATAGTCCTCCTCTTCCCTTTGCCGCTCCTTTTTTAATTGAGTATCTCTTTCCTTTTTTGTGTTCTCATAATTATCTTGTTCTAACTTCCACTGCAATTTTTTCTGAAGCATTTCCTCTTCGAAGGATGTTTTTTTATTCTCCATTTCAGTCTTAAAGTTAGCGTCCTTTTCTTTCTGAGTTAGAAACATGGCTGAAAGAGTATCCGCAGTAACTTTAATTTCGTATATATCTTCAAGATATTTTTGTTCAATCTCGATTGCGCTCTTAATTTCTTCAAATTTTTTATACTCCGAAGAAAGATTATCGCCTACCACATCCAAAGCATTTATTATCTCTATTTTCGTCTGTCCAATGCTGTTAACAATTTTTTCAAGAGAGTTTTCGGAAGCCTGTTTAACAATTTTTTGTTCATCTTCCTTTTTCTTCTCAGCTTTTCTATCCTCATGTTTCTGCTCTTTTAATTTTGCAAGAGCTTCATCATATGCTTGCAATATTTGACTCTTAGTGCTTTTTTCACTTACCTGCGCTAACATATTTTACCTCTCAAAAATTTTGCAAATAAATTTAGCGAAAACAGTTATCGAATTGCAACGAGTCTGTGAATGGAAGATGGAAAACGAGAAACAAAAGAGGTCAAAAGGGAGAAGTGAAACGTGAGAGGTGAGATGCGTAGTAATAGTTTTCTAACGTCTCACCTCTTCCGCCTGTCCGCCTTCTTTTTGGTGGATTTTACGTTTTACGGCTTCTCTCACTTCATCAATACTAACTTTTTCGTTTCACTAAAACCATGTCCTGAGCGTAGCGAAGGATCACCGGCCTGTAAACGATAAAAATAAACTCCGGATGATAATTGATAATTGCGAATGGAGAATTGAGAATTATAATTACCGGCTTGCTGATATTCATCAACCAGCGTTGCAACTTCCCTTCTCAATACATCATAAACCTTTAGCGTTACCAGTTGTAAAGACGAGGCATGGCTACAATCAAAGACATAAGAAAGCGCGTCCAACATGGACGCATCTCTCTTGCATGTTCTTGTAGTCTTGTTAATTGCCAGTTTTCAAGAAAGAACAACTCAATAGCTGCGTTATATTATTTTAGTTTACTAAAAAGCTCCTTTTAAAAATTTACATACTGTTAAAAACAAACTGTGCGGCTTGCGGTATAGTAATAGGCACAAAGTAATCTGCCGGAAATAAGTAATCTTCACCGGACTCATCTATTATTCTGATTAGATTTTTTTCTTTAGCAAAAGCATCTTCAACAACTTCGTATATTTTTCTAAGCTCAAGCGATGCTTCGTTTTCCCTATTTTTAACACAAACTACAAACTGTGTATTCATAATTACCTCAGCAATCTTTTTATTTTGAAATCTTTTCTACCAACTCCATTCGCTTCATACCAGTGTATTTCAGCTTTCTCAACTGTCCCATCTTGCAGCCGCACAAAAGCAGTTCCTTTTAATTTTCTCCATCTCCCCTCACCAAATTTCTTTTTTAGTCTTTCAATTTCTCTGATACCGTTTTCAATAGCAATAATATCTATTTCTTCAATCTCACTAATTATTTCGAAGTACAATTTAACTCCTCAGAAATAGCTATTAAGTCGATTTTCATATTTAAACTAATTCTTTCTCTTCAAAAAGCCAAGTCGCAAATTCTTTCCGGTTTATCTTATATTTGCCTAGAAATTATGAGGTAATTGTGTCAAACACTTATAAAAATGCCGGCGTTAACATTGAAGCCGGTGAAGAAACCGTAGAAAGAATTAAATCGCTCGCTAAATCTACATTTAATAAAAATGTTCTCTCCGGTATCGGTCACTTTGGTGCATTCTACCAAGTTGATATAGCCGCTTGGAAAAATCCGGTACTTGTTTCCAGCGTAGATGGTGTTGGTACAAAACTGAAAATTGCTTTCGCAATGGATAAGCATGATACAATTGGACAAGATTTGGTAAACCATTGCGTTGATGATA
>CAZEDR010000395.1:0-538 GCA_964510975.1 uncultured Melioribacter sp.
GCTTCTGCAAGACCATTTGTAACTCATCATAATGCTTTGGATGTTGATTTGTATTTGAGAATTGCTGATGAACTTTATTTAAAAAGATTAATAGTTGGCGGCTTTGATGGTGTTTATGAAATTTCGAAAGATTTCCGCAACGAAGGAATGGATAGAACTCATAATCCGGAATTTACGATGCTTGAGTTGTACGTTGCTTACAAAGATTATTTCTGGATGATGGAATTTGTCGAGAACATGGTTGCTCATCTTGCTCAAAAAGTATTTGGCAAACTTGAATTTGAGATTGAAGGTAAAATGATCAATTTTAATCCGCCTTGGCAAAGAATTTCTATGGTTGATGAATTGCAAAGTAAAGTTGGCGTTGATGTCTTAGCTGCTACACAAGAAGAGCTGATTAAAATTCTCAAAACAAAAAATGTTGATCTTGAAGGTGGCGAAAGCAAAGGCAAGTTAATTGATTTGCTGTTCGAAGCGACTGTACAAAACCAATTAATACAGCCAACGTTTGTTACAGATTATCCGGTTGAACTTTCTC
>CAZEDR010000395.1:549-2695 GCA_964510975.1 uncultured Melioribacter sp.
AGCAGAGAAATCTGTAATGCTTTCAGCGAGCTTAACGATCCGATTGATCAGAAAAATAGATTTGAAGACCAAAACAAAATGCGCGAAGAAGGTGATGATGAAGCTCATCAAATTGATGAAGACTTTGTGCGCGCGCTTGAATATGGAATGCCGCCAACTGCCGGTCTTGGAGTTGGAATTGACAGATTGGTGATGCTGCTAACAAATCAATCTTCCATTAGGGACGTTCTTCTTTTTCCACAAATGAGACCACAGAAGTAAAATGAAAAAAATCTTAAGCATTCTTCCATACATATTATTAACGCTCGTTGTAGGAATCTACTTTGGCATTAAGCTGAGTGGTTTTGTTGCGTTTTCTGAAAGCAAAAAACAATCTAATAAGTTTTCGGAAGTGCTTGAGTTTACAGAAAAGTATTACGTTGATTCCGTTAACTCAGAAAAGTTAGTCGAAGATGCTATTCAAGGTATGTTTGAAAACTTGGATCCGCACACAGCTTATATCAATGTAAAAGAACAGAAATCTTCTGAAGAAGAATTCCGAGGTAACTTTGAAGGAATTGGTGTTGAGTTTCAAATTATACATGATACAATTACGGTAGTTTCTTCAATTACGGGTGGACCAAGTGAAGCTGTTGGAATTATTTCCGGCGATAGAATTGTAAAGATAGACGGCAAAGATTGTGTTAAGTGGAAAAACGAACAAGTGATTAAAAAGCTGAGAGGCAAAAAGGGAACTGAAGTTATTCTTTCAATCTACCGCCCATCTTCAAAGTCTGTTTCTGATTACAAAGTTGTGCGGGATAAAATCAATCTGTATTCTGTTGATACTGCTGTTATGACCAATAAAGAAACCGGCTATATAAACATTACTCGGTTCGCTGAAACAACTACGGAAGAAACAATTGCAGCGCTCAAAAAGCTTTCTTCGCAAGGGATGAAGCAGCTTGTTCTTGATTTGAGAAATAATCCCGGCGGTTATCTTAATCAAGCCTATATGATTGCCGACCTTTTCTTGAGTGATGATAAAATGATTGTTTATACAAAATCTCGCAACGAAAGATTCAACGAAGAATTTCGTGCTAATAAAACTTATCCTTATGAAAAACTTCCGATTGTAATTTTAGTTAATGGCGGCACTGCATCCGCGTCAGAAATTGTTAGCGGCGCAATTCAAGATTGGGATAGAGGTTTAATTGTTGGAGAGACAACATTTGGTAAAGGTTTGGTTCAGCGTCCGGTAGAATTATCAGACGGTTCTGCAGTTCGCATTACTATTGCCAAATACTACACTCCAAGCGGAAGGGAAATCCAAAGAAATTACAAAGACAAGAGAAAGTATTACGAAGATATTCTTGGCAGAGAAGAATCAGATAGCAACAACATAAATCATACTGCAGAAAAGGATTCGTCTAAGCCAATATTCAAAACAAATGGCGGAAGAATTGTTTATGGTGGCGGCGGCATAACTCCGGATTACATAGTTGATGCCGGAAAAATTTCCAATTATTCTTTTGAGTTGAGGAAAAACAACGCTTACTACCAATTCATCAGAGAGTTGATGGATAAGAATGGCGCTTCACTAAGAAAGAAATACTTAAACAAGATAAACGTATTTAAGTCTGAATTTAATATTAGCGATCAGCAGTTGCATGAATTTGTTCAGTTCGCTTCAAAAAATAAAGTGAAGTATGATGCAAAAGGTTATGCTTCTGATAAAGAAGCTATTAGAATTCGCTTGAAGGCTTTTGTTGCCCGCGATCTTTTTAAGAATGACGGATGGTATTTAAGTTTATTATCTAATGATAGGCAGTTCAAGAAAGCGGTTGGTTTGTTTGGTGAAGCTGCTAAGATGAAAGGTTTGCCAAAATAATGATGACATTTTCTGATAAAATTAAACTTGCAAACAATTACGGAAAAGAAGTAAAACTTCTTCCATACGAAAGCGCTTTTCCCAAGTTAGATGAATCTGTTTTCTTAGCTTCCGGTTCAAAAGTTATTGGCGATGTGGAAATAGGAAAATATTCATCGGTATGGTATAACACAGTAGTAAGAGGCGATGTAAACTTCATTCGAATTGGAGAAATGACAAACGTGCAAGACTGCTCAATGCTTCATGTTACTAATCAAAAATATCCTTTAGTAATTG
>CAZEDR010000396.1:0-2692 GCA_964510975.1 uncultured Melioribacter sp.
AGGAACACGCGCCGGATGAATTTCGCCGCTAATCATTTGAAATGCTTTTCCATCAAGAAGAAAATCATCCGCGTTGAAAGCAAAATTATGCTTCGCTTTTTGTGCAAATAAGAAGAGTGGAAGAATAATTAAAGCCATAGTTAAAATCTTTTTCACTTCAATCTCCGCTAGAACAAAATTTATAAGCTTTCATTTAAAATTTTTATCACCCAAGCGTTACCACAAGGCATTTTATTTTGTAAGCTCTTGGGGATTTCAACTTCAAAACCATTCTCTACTTTTTTCCAATTCAATTTTTCTTTCGAACCAAGAATAAAAACTTTCGCTTCTGTTCCAGGCGAAATTCCTTCAACAAGAATTTTCTCCGGCATTTTTACTTCATCTTTCTCAGCTAAATAGATTGCATAAATTGTTTTATCATTTTTGTTCTGCGTAAAACAAATTTTTCCAGATTGATATGGGAATAATGGACGGGAATTATAGATGGCAGCGGAATTAATTTTCATCCATTCACCAACTCCTTTTAGCGCTGTATAAGCATCCTCATCCCATATCCCTTCCGGTGATGGTGCAATATTCAAAAGCAAGTTTCCTCCTTTAGATACAATATCAACAAGCATATGAATAACTTCGTGCGGAGTTTTATATTTTGCATTGAATGCATAGCTCCAGCCGCCCCCCATTATTATGCAAGATTCCCAAGGATAAGGAAGTAGTTTGCCCGGCACTTGATTTTCCGGAGTAAGATAATTTTGATACGGCCCTTCAACCGCGCGATCAACAACAATCAAACCCGGCTGCTTTTCGCGAGCTTTGCGTACAAGCTCCGGCATGTTAATATTCTGGCTTTGCGGTCTCATTGCAAAACTAGCACTAAGCATTTGCTCTTTAATTTCTTCATCTGTTTTAATACGCACCCAGCCGCCATCCAGCCAAAGAATATCAACGCGGCCATAGTCGGTCATCAATTCCATAATTTGATTATGAGTAAACTCAACAAATTTTTTCCAGCGATCCGGATATTTTTTGATTTGATAATTCACATTTCTATCCGGCGTTGCAAAATATGGCCACCAATAGTTTTCGTTATGCCAATCGGGTTTTGAAAAATAAGCGCCCGTCATAAATCCATTTTTGCGGAACGAATCAAAAATCTCTTTAGTAACGTTTGCTTTCGGATTTATGCTGAATGGAGTTTCTTTATCGGTGATTTTATAATCAGTCTGTTTTGTATCGAACATACAGAAGCCATCATGGTGTTTCGTAGTGAAGATTACATATTTCATTCCGGCTTCTTTTGCAGCAGCAGCCCATTTATCCGGATCAAATTTTGCCGGATTAAAAGTTTTTTTCAGATTCTCATAATCCTTTTTATACTCAACATAATTTTCAGTTTTCCGTTCACACCAGCCTTCATCTTCAGAACAGATTGACCATGATTCAACAATCCCGCGCTGAGAATATGGACCCCAATGCATCAGCAATCCAAACTTAATGTCTTGCCATTTGTCAAGTTGTTTAAGAACAAGCGGATCTGTTTCGGGATAATACTTTTGCAGATATTCTTGCGCAGAAAGATTTGCGGCAAAGAAAAAGTAGATCAAAAGAAGAAGTAAACAAACTTGAATACGGGGTACTTTCATTCTAACTCCATTGGAATGTTTTACAAGATCACATATTAAAATAGGTAGTTGAAATTAGAATTCTGAATACTTTTTTGGCGTTCACTTTATTCATTTTCACTAACTTTGCAACTAAATTTTTGAAAGGCTTGTAATGAAGTACGAAATCTTGAAAAGTGAAACTCCGTTTAAAGGAAAAGTTGTTGATATAAGAGTAGAAGAAATAAAATTTGAAGGTTCAGAAAAGATTGTCCGCCGCGAGACTGTTATTCATCCCGGCGGCGCAGTTGCTGTACCCGTTAAAGATGATGGAAAGCTTGTTCTAATTAGACAATTCCGCTGGCCTCACAAAACCGTTCTGTATGAATTGCCCGCCGGCAAATTAGATAATGGTGAAGATCCGCAACTTTGTGCTGCCCGTGAATTAAAAGAGGAAACCGGTTATACAACTGCCGATATTTCTAAGCTCGGACAGATCATCACAACTTCCGGTTTTTGTAATGAAGTGCTTCACATCTATTTGACGAAAAGTCTAACATTTGGGGATCACGCTCGTGAAGAAGGAGAAGAAGGAATTGAACTGGTAGAATTAACTATGGATGAGATTGATGAAAAAATTCGCTCAAACGAAATTTGCGATGCAAAAACGATTTGTGGAATCACAATGTACAAACTACGTACTTGATTCTCGATACAGGATACTTGATGCTGGAAAAAGAATTACTATCGAGGGCTTTCGTGTTTTTCTTTCACAGCTTGTATAAAAGTATTGATCTTTTTTCCAAGTAATTCAGTTTTCGAGTGAATGGCTGTATAAAGTTCTTCATCAGTAAGCGATTTAGTTTCATAAAGTGTTTCTAAATGATCTAAAGTTTCGTCATTTGAAGCTATCGCAATTATCAAGTGATGAATAAATTCTTGTTTGTAATATCTTCTTCCATAACCTTCAACTATGTTTGCTCTTACAGATTTGCTCGATCGTCTGATTTGGGAGCCGACTTCGTACATCTCAAATTTTGGAAGTTGCGTTAAACTCATCTCGTGAATTTCAACAACTACTTCCTTTGCCA
>CAZEDR010000397.1:0-1565 GCA_964510975.1 uncultured Melioribacter sp.
AAATTCACGCACTTTTACTTCATCTTTCTTGCCGGATTCTGATTCGAGCGAAGATGAAATATCAACTGCTTGCGGTTTAATTGTTTTATAAATGGTTTCAATGTTTTGTGAGGAAACTCCGCCGGCTAAAATTACTTTACTTCTCAAATCAATAGGAATTGTTTCCCAGTTGAAAGTGAGTCCGGTGCCGCCAATTTCCTTATCGGAAAAAGTATCTAGCAAGATAGTGCAGCCGGAATACAACTTCAGCTTAGAGAAATCAAAATTCTCCTTAACTCTCAGCGCTTTTATAATTGGATGATTCACTTTATCAAAGAGAAGCTGATCTTCATTTCCGTGTAGCTGAACGTGCGTTAAACCAACTGACTGAGCAATGTGGTTTATTGTGGATGCTTCTTCATTAACAAACACTCCAACTTTTGCCACGAAAGCCGGAAGTTCGCTTACTATTGCAGATGCTTCTTCGTAATTAATATACCGTTTGCTTTTTTCATAGAAGATGAAGCCAAGCGCATCAGTTCCAAGTTCACAGCAAAGCTTTGCATCTTCTAGATTTGTTATGCCGCATACTTTTACTTTCATCATTTTGCACACCACTGTTTGAATTCTGTTAGACTTTGTTTTATGTCTTTGGATTTCATAAAATGCTCGCCAACAAGAACAGCATTTACATGTGTATATTTCAGCTGATCAAGCACAGCTTCCGAAGTAATTCCGCTTTCTGAAACGAGAGTTACATCTGTCGGTATAATATCCAGTATGTCGAGTGTCGTCTTAACATCAACGGCAAATGTTTCCAGATTGCGGTTGTTGATTCCAATTAAGCTGTTCAATTTGAAATCTATCTTGGATATTTCAGTAGGAGAGTGGAGTTCTAGCAAAACTTCTAAATTGCATTCCAAAGCTGCGTGTGTTAATTCCGAAATCTGTGTAGCGGAAAGCTCTTCACAGATTAACAAGACAGCATCAGCTCCAAAAGCTTTTGCTTCAAATATCTGGTGCTCATCAATTATAAAATCCTTTCTAAGCAATGGAAGCGTTTTGAATCTAGCGATGTCGCGTAAATAATTAATGTGTCCTTGGAAAAAAATCTGATCTGTTAAAACTGAGATTGTGTTCACTCCACTTTCAATGTAAGTCTCAGCAATTTTCAGATGATTAAAATTCTCGATTAGAATTCCTTTACTCGGACTGGCTTTCTTTATCTCAGCAATAATTGAAATATAAGAATCGTTATTCAGTGATTGCTTTAGGCTTCTTGTTGGAGAGTCAAAGAATTCCTCACTTCTAAATGAAGAAAGGGAAAACTTCTGCTTGAGTTTTTTTACCTCGTCACGTTTAACTTCTAATATTTCAGAAAGGAAACTCATTGATACTTATCTCCAAAATTCTTCAGTGCAGTAAATTTCTCAAATGCTTTTCCGGAAAGTATGGACTCTTCAGCAAGTTTTTTGCACTCGACTAAATCTTCCGATAAACCGGCAACATGCAAAGCCATAGCAGCATTTGCTACAACAACAGAAAAAGCTTCATCCTTTATTTTATCTCTCAATACCGAAAAAAAT
>CAZEDR010000397.1:1575-2691 GCA_964510975.1 uncultured Melioribacter sp.
TCTCGGTGGAATCACTTTTAATTCTATTATGATCCACTTCAGATAGATTGAAATTCTTTGAATCAACTTCATATTCTTTTAACGGCTTATTTAAATTGTATTCATAAACCTTTGTAACTCCAGAAAGAGAAATTTCATCGTATCTGTTTTCTGTTGAAAGGAATACAATTCGTTCCATATCAAGATAACTTGCCGCATCAGCCATAAGCTTAGCTGTTTTATTATTGAAAACACCGATCAATTGTTTTTTTGTCCCGGCTGGATTTGTAAGTGGACCGAGAATATTAAAAATGGTTTTTATTCCAAGTTCTCGTCTAACTTTTGCCGCATATTTCATTGCCGGATGATAGACCGGCGCAAACATAAATGCTATTCCAATTTCATTTAAAGCGCGCTCTGTAAGCTCTGGCAAAAGATCAATGTTAATACCAAGATGAGAAAGAACGTCTGCACTTCCGCTATTGCTTGATACGGAACGGTTGCCATGCTTTGCTACATACACACCAGCACCGGCAACAACAAATGAAGCTACAGTTGAAATATTAAATGTATTCGTACCATCGCCGCCGGTTCCACAAACATCTATTGTGTTTTCGTGTTGAGAGATGATCTTCAAACTTTTATCTCGCATTGCTTTAACAAAGCCGGCAACTTCTTCCGGAGTTTCACCTTTGGTTCGCAGCGCAAGAATTAATCCGGCAATTTGAGAATTGTTGCATTCACCATTCATAATATGGTGCATAACCTTGTATGCTTCTTCAATTGAAAGATTATTGCCTTCAGAAATACTTTCTATGTATGATTTAATCATAATTCCAACCAGTTCTTAATTAGTTTGTCGCCGACTTTTGTTAGTATTGATTCCGGGTGAAACTGAATTCCTTCAATCGGAAAAGTTTTGTGCCGTACACCCATAATAATTCCATCTTCTGTTTGAGCAGTAATTTCAAGTTCATCCGGAATTGAATCTCTTGAAATAACTAGCGAATGATATCTTCCTGCCGGAAAATTCTGTTCAATATCTTTGTAAATACTTTTGCCGTCATGCTTAACTTCAGAAGTTTTTCCGTGCATTAAGTAGGGAGCGTTTGTTACAACAGCATTGAAACAATATCC
>CAZEDR010000398.1:0-269 GCA_964510975.1 uncultured Melioribacter sp.
CGGAAATGCAGATTGATGTAAAGAAAAGCTACACGGCTATGATAAATACAAGCAAAGGTATGATCGAGATGAAGTTATATCCCGAGCACGCGCCGGTAACGGTAAACAATTTTGTCTTTCTTGCTAAAGAAGGATTTTACGATGGCGTTTCTTTCCACCGCGTAATAGAAGATTTTGTTATTCAAGGGGGCGACCCGACCGGTACGGGACGCGGCGGTCCAGGTTATAAATTTGAAGATGAATTTAAAAACAATCCGCTAAAGCATGAG
>CAZEDR010000398.1:302-2675 GCA_964510975.1 uncultured Melioribacter sp.
AAACGGAAGCCAATTCTTTATTACACATTCTCCTCAGCCGCACTTAAACGGCAAGCACACTGTTTTCGGAAAAGTAATGAATGGTTTGGATGTAGTTGATTCCATTGAGCAAGGCGATACTATGGTGGAAGTAACTATTACAGAGGAGTAACTGAGCAAGAAATGAGATGAAAACTTATAAGGAATTAATTGTTTGGCAGAAAGCAGTTGAATTCGTGACTGCGATTTATTCGGTCACTAAAGGTTTTCCAAAAGAAGAGATTTACGGTCTCACAAATCAAATTAGAAGAGCTGCCGTGTCTGTTCCAAGTAACATTGCAGAAGGATTCGGCAGAAATTCTAAGAATGAGTTTAAACATTTCTTACAAATCGCGATTGGATCACTCTTCGAGCTTCAAACTCAATTAGAAATTGCAAGGAATTTAGAATTTATTTCAGCTGAAAAATTTGATAAGCTCTTTTCATCTACAAGAGAGATTGAAGCAATGCTATCATCATTAATTCGTAAACTAAAGTCTTAATCTTCAACTTAGGCACTCAGGAACATAGGCGCTTAGGTACTCCGGCACTATTCTCACAGATTTTCCAAAACCTTTTTCAATTTCGCAGAGACTTCAACAGCTACTTCTCCTAAAGCTTCATTCTGAACAGCTTGCATAGATTCCATTGGATTGATCACACTCACTTGAATTGTGTGGTCTTCTTTTTCTTGCACAACAACATTGCAAGGAAGTAGAACTCCCAAATTTTCTTCTGACTGAAGAGCCTTATATGCAAAGACTGGGTTACAAGCGCCAAGTATTTTATATCTACGAAATTCTACTTGCAGTTTATTCTTGAGCGTTTCTTTTACATCGATCTCGGTTAAAACGCCAAAACCTTCTTTTTTTAATTCATCGCTAACTTTTTGAAGAGTTTCATCAAAAGAGTATTTAACAACAACTGAATTATAGTAAGCCATAAATCCTCCTATTTTTATACAGTTTGATGCTGAATAATAAAGAACGCTTCATAATCATAAAAAGAAAAACCAGGCAAAGAATGTTATAACAAGAACACTAAGCAGATCAATCAACACGCCGCTTTTCACCATATCGATTACATGCAAACGCTCGCTGCCAAAAACTATTGCATTTGGCGGTGTGCCAACCGGCAGCATAAATCCAAATGAAGCAGCTAGCGTAGCCGGAATCATTAATATCATTGGATTAATATTCATCTGCACACTTATAGATGCAAGAATCGGCAAAATTATTTGAGCCGTTGCAGTATTAGAAGCTATTTCGGAAAGTGCGGTTACGGCAAAGCAAACGGCCGCTATAAGAAACACAAGGTTCATTCCGGAAAGTCCGGCTAATTTCTCGCCAATTAATTTAGAAAGTCCGCTCGAAACAAATCCATCTGCAATAGCAAAACCACCACCAAAAAGAATAATGATATCCCACGGTACTTTTTTTAGTGAAGAATGATTCAGCAGAAATGAATTTTCGCTATCGCCATTTTTTGAAGGTATTACAAACAACAAAGTTGCCATTGCAATTGCAATCGTTCCATCATCAATAAAATCTAATTTGGGAAATAATCTAGACCAGCCGGGAATTACCAGCCACTCCAAATTCAGATCTGCGCGGAAAATCCACAGCAGTCCGGTGATGAAAAACAATATTGAAATTGCCTTTTCTTCATAAGAAATTTTTCCAAGCTTTTTCTTTTCATCTATAATTATGTCACCATCAATTTCAAACTTATCCGAGACCTTAAAAAGGACTTTTGTTAAAAGGAACCATGTAAAGAACAGCATTACAATTGCGATTGGTACTGCGTATTTCATCCATTCACCAAAATGAATTTCGGCTGCTGAGGGAAATGAAATTTTATAAACCCTCTGAAAGACCATATTCGGCGCAGTTCCTATTAATGTTGCTATTCCGCCGATTGAACTTGCGTAAGCTATTCCAAGCATTATTGTTTTGGCGAATGATTCTGCTTTCTGTTTGCCGAACGATTCTTCTACTTTAAGAAGAACTGCTAAACCAATCGGCATAATCATTAAAGTTGTCGATGTGTTGTTAATCCACATCGATATGAAAGCAGTCGCCATCATAAAGCCAAGCACTATTCGTGATGGTGTTGTTCCAAAAATGGAAATTACATTCAGTGCAATTCGCTTGTGAAGATTCCACTTTTCTATCGCAACGGCAATTATCATTCCGCCAAGAAATAGAAAGATTGTAGAGTTAGCATAAGCTTGCGCAGTCTTTGCACCGGAGTCTATTCCGAGCAAAGGAAAAAGTATGAGAGGAATAAAGGATGTTGCCGCTAACGGAATGGCTTCGGTAATCCACAAAACACCCATCAATATTGTTACAGCGG
>CAZEDR010000399.1:0-2664 GCA_964510975.1 uncultured Melioribacter sp.
AGAGCAAAGGACTGAAAATCCTTGTGTCGGCGGTTCAATTCCGTCTCTGCCCACGAAAAAGGGATGAGTAATCATCCCTTCTTTGTTTCTAAACTTCAAAAAGAGAAATATGAGTCAGACTTATCCTTATTATATAAATCAACTAGAAGCCCGCAATTCGGATTTACACGGCAAAGGCTTATTCACAACTGTAGATATTGCCGAGGGTGAAATCATCTGTGTTATTGAAGGCGAAGTTATTGATGGTGATGAATGTGAACGACGCGAGGAAGAAGAAAACAATGTATACATTTTCTGGAATGGTGATAACTACATTGATACTTCCAAAAATTCTTTGTTACGAAACATTAATCATGTTTGCGAACCGAACTGTTATGTGGACGATAGAGATGAGCATTCTCTTTTCTTGATTGCCGAGTATGATATTAAAGCGAGTTCAGAACTTTCTATTGATTATGACTATGAAGAAATCTATGAAAACTGCAAGTGCAATGTTTGTCAAACTGAAAATCCGGAAGAACCGAAAAGCTGAGCTTTCCTAAACCACTTTTCAACATAAGCTTTTGTAAACATGAAAATATTTCTTCTTGATGATGTAGAAATAAAGATTTACAAAAGTCACCTCGCAAAAAAAATCATAATCTCAATACGGCCGGGGCGCGGCGTTAGGATTACAATTCCACGTTACGCAGCTTATTTGGAAGCAGAGCGGTTTGCTCTTCATAAGAAAGAGTGGATACATGAGACTCTGAAAAAACTAAGTGAGAAGATTGATATTTCACCTCATCCACCAATTTCCGGTTTTGTGACGAAGCATCACGAATTAATTCTTTTACCTCATCTAAAACCGAATAACAGCGTTAAAATTAGAGAAGGGAAAATACTGGTAAAGTTCGATTCTTCTCTTAGAGCCGATTCGAAAGAAATTCGTTCTTTAATTCAAAGGGGAATTGACAAAGCATTAAAAAAGGAAGCTGTTGAATATTTGCCGGAAAGATTAAAGCAATTATCAGTTAATGCCCAGCTACCTTTTAATCAAGTGGCAATAAAGAATATGAAAAGTCGTTGGGGAAGCTGTACCGGCCGAAATAACATAAATTTAACTGTTCATTTAATGCGCTTGCCGGAACATTTGATTGATTATGTGCTAATGCATGAACTGGTTCATACGGTTGTGAAAAACCATAGCCGAAAGTATTGGCAAACACTAGAATATTATTACAAAAATGCCAAGATATACGATAAAGAGCTGAAAAAGTTTAGAATAATGAGTTTATAGAAGGATTATTTTCAAAATATCGTATCATTTCTGTATTATCGGGTGTGGAAATGTAACTGAAATCCACCCGATTTTAGATCAGACTCTTTGATTTACTTTTCTATAGATACAATCATTCATTGGCAAAAGAAAAACATTTATATTTGATCGAACAAAATTATGAGCACAATGGATTCTGCAATTACCACTCTAAATATTCCCGACTTAAAACTATTTAAGCGTGGCAAAGTACGCGATGTTTATGATTTAGGTGAATATTATCTAATAGTCGCGTCAGACCGGCTTTCTGCTTTCGATGTAATAATGAACCAAGGAATTCCGGAAAAAGGAAAAATTCTTACAAGCATTTCAAACTTCTGGTTTGATCATGTAAAAGATATTGTTGAGAATCATTTAATAACAACAAATGTTGAAGAGTATCCGGAAGTTTGTAATCTACATAGTTCTATAATTGCGGGCCGTTCCATGCTTGTAAAAAAAGCAGAATTAATTCCAATTGAGTGTATTGTACGCGGTTACATTTCCGGCACCGGATGGAACGATTACAAAAAAAGCGGAAGCATTTGCGGAATTAAACTGCCGGAAGGATTAGTTGAATCAGAAAAGTTGCCGGAACCAATCTTTACCCCATCAACCAAAGCTGCAGTCGGTGTTCACGATGAAAATATAAATGAAGCTCAAGCAATTAATATCATCGGTAAAGAGGCTTTCGAATTTATTAAGACGACTGCGATAAATATTTACAAGAAAGCTTCTGAGTTTGCTTTATCTAAGGATATAATCATTGCCGATACAAAAATGGAATTCGGTTACTACGATGGTAAAATTATTTTGATTGATGAATTGTTAACACCAGATTCTTCCCGTTTCTGGCCATTGAATGAATATGAAAAGGGAAGAGCTCAAAACAGTTACGATAAGCAGTATGTTCGTGATTATTTACTCTCGATTAATTTTAACAAAAGGCCTCCGGCTCCGGATCTTCCGCAAGATGTAATTATCAATACTGCAAAAAAATATGATGAGGCGCTCTTCAAATTGACTGGTAAAGGTATATAGTAATGCTTCCTTTGAGCATAAAAGTAAAAGAGAAAAAATATTTAGCGATTGAATGGGATGATAAGAAGTTTACCGAAATAAAGCTTTCTAATCTTAGAAGACAATGCCCTTGTGCTCTGTGTGCCGAAGAAAAGAGCAAAGAGAGCAGTTCATATGTGCCTATATATTCAGATCAGCAACTTGCAGTTAAAAGCATTCATGCAGTAGGTAAATATGCAATTGGAATTATCTGGGGAGATGATCACAATACCGGGATTTATGATTATAGTTACCTCAAAAATATTTCAGAAAATAAAGTAATCAATTAAATGCTTCTTCCTAATCAG
>CAZEDR010000400.1:0-1094 GCA_964510975.1 uncultured Melioribacter sp.
GTTTTTCTAGCGTCGGTCTAAATATTGTAGGCTGGAGTTCAAGTGTTGGGCTTAGATTGAGTCCGAGAATATTTTAACTTTAGCTTACACACAACCCCTCAGACGGCAGCGCAAGCTGCCGTTGTTTTTCAATCTTCTGTTTTAATCGAGTCTGCAGATTTCTTAATACACAATTTTTTCAATTCTTCCAATTTATAGCCGGATTTAACAGCAGCAAGTTTTAGCGATTCGCATTCTATTGAAATTTCGTCAATAGTTTTTAGCAAATCGGTCTCATCCGGTGAGTTCTTCATTGTTTCCAAAAGAGAAATGGAGAACATCCAATTGATTAATTCCTCAAAGTTCTCTTTACTGTAGTAAACAATTCCTTCATATTCATTTACTCCAAGATATAACTGAACGCGTTCATTATTCAGAATATCCTCGAGGGTGCATTCAGATACTATTTTAGTTTCATCGCCAACAAACTCTGATTTTATTTCCTTTACAAATAGAGCTGCTTCAACTTCCATAAGTATACCGAGAAGCATTATTTCGTTGTAAATCTCAGATTCTCCGCGGCCAAGTCTTCGTAAAGTCTTTCTTACCGGAATATCAAGTCTCATCTTCTCTAAGAAATTTTTACTGTTTAACTCACCAACATCACCAAGAAGCTTCTTTAGATTAATTAGAGTCAACCAAATCATAAATAACAGAGAATTTTCTTTGTAATTCATTTCTCCAGAGACAACAAATGACTTATGAAGGGTAGAATATTTTAGAGATTTTATAAGCTTGAATTCTTGTCCTAACATATTATTTAAATCACGCAAAGAAATAATTTCATCTTCAAAATCTCTCAGTGCAAGTTTATGATCGAATTTCAAATTGTAATGCTTCTTAACTATTTCTAAGAATTCTTGGAATTCATCTTCCAAGAACTGTACAACAACTTTCTCTTTGTCTTTATCTTTATCATCAATCATAATCGCGTCAACAAAGTTTTCCATCGTAACTTCGTTGAAGATAGTTTCAAACGATGTATGAATTGGCTCAAGTTTCATTTCTACGAGAGCATTATTAATGTTTTGAACGCCAACACCATTTAGCTTACT
>CAZEDR010000400.1:1104-2664 GCA_964510975.1 uncultured Melioribacter sp.
TTCATAATCACCGTTAATGTCTATTATCTCACGGAAATCCAGATATACTTTATTCTTGAACGCGTCGAGTTCAACATAAAATCCTTTATTAACTATGTCTTTCCCCGATTGGATAGATTCCAAACCGCTTGTATGTTCTCTCAAGATGTAAAAATATTTATCGGCTCCGTTTATATGGAGCGCATCTGCAATTGAAATGGAGACTGTATGTTTATTGCCATTGGTATGACCAACTAATTTTGGAGATGATTTGGAAATCGTTCCACTAGTTGACTGATATTTATTATTGTAGAAAACAATTGCACGTTCACCATACTCCATGTTTGAGTAGGCGAAAACATTTTCATTAATATGACCATGGTTATCTAAAAAATCGAATAACCAGAAATTTGCAACTTGACTAAATAGATAACGTTTTTTCATTAGCGGGAATATTTCCCTCTCATGCCGCTCAATCATCCATTGATTTGGAGTTTCATGATAATATGCGCGCTGATATTCCATCCCATATTTTTCGGTAAAGCCTTCAATTTGTCCATGTCCAAACATCGGCAAGCCCGGAAGCGTAACAAGGATTGTGCAAACACCAAAATATTTATCATCATTACCGAATTGTTTAATCGCTGTTTCTTCATCCGGATTGCTCATAAAATTAACGTAACGTTTCAAGATTTCCGGTTCAAACTCTAATGTGTTGGTAATTGCATCACGGTATTTTTCATTCTCCTCTTTCATCATCATATGCATGAAAGCAGAATTGTAAACACGGTGCATTCCTAGAGAACGAACGAAGTAACCTTCAAGAAGCCAGAAAGCTTCTGCAAGCAAAAGTGTTTCCGGCATATCAGCGTTGATTCTATCAACAACTTCGCGCCAGAATTCTTCCGGAAATTGCTGATCAAATTCATCTTTGGTCAACGCATAATCTACGCGGGAAGGAATATCTCCTCCTCTACCAGGCTCAGGATACCACAAGCGGGAAAAGTGGCGCTTTGTAAGTGTCATCGCCGCATCAAAACGAATAATAGAAAACTTACGGGCTACATCAAATATTTTTTGAATCACCCCTTCACGAACATCTTTCTGAAGCATGTTAAGCTGGGCAGTGTCATTCCACGGCATGTTTGTGCCGTCGTTGCCATGGTATAAATATTTTACTTCACCATTCCGATTATCAATTCTTTGAAACACAACCGCGGCGTCTGTCTTGCGCCAATAGCCATCTTCAATTCGAATTTGGAATGCTGAATCATCCGATAAATCCGGTCCGTGAAAAGTATAATTTGGGAAGGGCGGACTGTTCGTTTGTATAAAATAATTGGGATGCTCAGTAATCCATTTCGAAAATATTCCGGTATGATTGGGAACCATATCGCTTGCAAGTCGAATTCCTTTAACTCTTGCCCGCTCGTTCAAATTGTTGTACGAATATTCACCGCCTAAGTCGTAAGCAATCTGGTAATCGTACAAAGAATAAGCAGAGGCAACAGCATCGGTATTACCCATTATGTGTTTTATTTTTTTAGAAGCATTGCTTCGCTCCCAAATTCCGATTAGCCA
>CAZEDR010000401.1:0-2663 GCA_964510975.1 uncultured Melioribacter sp.
ACCTTTTGAATTTCCATCAAGAAGAACTACTTTGACTTATTTGAATTATTTTGCCAAGCCTATCTAGAGGTTATACACCCACAAGACTTCAAAAAAGTGCAATTGTATAAAGATATTACAGATTTACTTTCTACACTTCAGGTTAGCTATCTCTCACAAGATTATGTTGTGTTTTATAATGCAGATTATGCCAGCGTTAAAGGAATAGACTTAACTCTTCACAAGAGATACAGTAATTATTTTTCCGGCTCAATAGATTATTCTTACATGATAGCAAAAGGAAATAATTCTCAGCCGCTCGCCGGTTTTATTGATGCGTTTTCAAAAGAGGAAATTCCGCATCAGGAATATTATTTGGATTTCGATCAGCGCCACGATGTTTCTGTGAATGTAAACTTCAACATCCCAAGAGATAGCGGTCCGGAAATTTTTGGAATAAAGCCACTCTCGGATTTTAACTTCAACATTCTTTTCCAGGCGGGCAGCGGTTTGCCATACACTCCTTATGTAGATCCAACAGTTAGAATAGAAGTTAACTCGGCAAGAAAACCATGGACTTCTACAGTTGATCTTAGAGCAGTAAAGAAATTTTCATTTTTTGGTTTTTCAACAGCATTGTTTCTTGAAGTTACAAATCTGTTGAATACCGAGAATGTACGCTATGTTTATTCGAGAACAGGTAAACCTTTTGATACCGGATTAGCCGGATTAGTTGGCTCATCGCCGGATGCGGATCATAATCCGGCATATTTGGAAGCACCAAGAATTATCAAAGCCGGCATTCAATTAATATGGTAAATGGAGAGAGATAAAATGATAACATTTTCCAAAAATATTTTCTTTCGGTTCCTAATTATTTCTCTTTTTATGAGTTCAGCTGTTTATTCGCAGCTTAACAATTGCAACAGCTGCCATGCCGGTATGAAACCAGAACAGATTGCACGGTTACAGAAAAAAACTGCTGCTGGAGAGCGGGGACTTGGTGTAATGGACAAAGGGCAAATTTCAAATTACCTTGGCAATTACGGAGTGATCTCAAACTTCCACGAATATTTTAACAATGCAATCCATTGGCCGGCAGATGCAAACACCGAAACACAATATAGTTTTGGTTTGGGCTTAGTTGTCGCTGTTAAAGGAAACGTAATCACTTCTGTTATTGGCGGTCCATCAGAAAAAGTTGATTGGAGTCCGAAGAATGGTTCTCGCGGAAAATTATTTTCCGGGGATGTAACTGCACCTCCGCCGGATGAAACTCCTTTCCTCGCTTCGAGCGATAATCAAGATACATGGCCGCAAGGATATTTTGATAAACAAGGTAACTGGGTTAGCACGCCCGGCAAAAGACATTGGCCTGGTCATTTCAGAATTGATATTGATCCTCTTTCCACTAACTATGGCAAAGAAGTTCCAAACGAATTTGTTTCCGATAGAGATATTTATTGTGTGTTTGATGATAACGATAACTCCAACCAGAATGGTAAAGTTGGAATTGAAGTTGAAGAAACTGCTTATTCCTACGGAAGACCTTACGCAGAGGATTTTCTTATTTGGGAATTCACAATTCATAATAAAAGCGGTAAGCAACAAGACAGCGTTTATGTTGGTTATGTTTCCATCTTCAGACCGGACTATGATAACAAAGATCTTATAAATATCATTCCAAGTACACCGGGCAAGAATGGCGATTTTGTTTACGTATGGGATGTTAACAATACTAAAGATGGCGCGTGGGCAAAAGACCCAAGTCCTATGGGAATGATTGGTCTAAATGTTTTAGAAACGCCAAAAAATCTTGGCGTAACTGATTTCCACTTCTTCAACCGTGAAGTAGCTCCCAAAGTTGATGAAGAGATGTGGCCAATTATTACGAGTAATCCAAATAGCAAATATGTACCTATCCCGAAAGCAATTTTCCATGGCAACAATCTCAGAATGGATACAACGCATCCGGATAGTATGAAAGCATATTTCCCGGAAGGCGCACCGCTCAACTTTTTCATCACAACCGGTCCATTCAGTTTAGCTCCGGGTGAATCCGTGAAATCATCAGTTGCTGTAGTAATGGGAAATTCCGGCTCGGTTCCATTCAAACCTGATACAACAGATTTGATGAAAAATTATAGAATGGTTCAGCAAATGTATAAGCGCCAGTATCAAGGCTCTAATGCGCCGCCAATGCCAAGAGTAGTTGCCCAGCCTGGTGATAAGCAAGTTAAAATTTCTTGGGAGTCTGATGCGGAAAATGCAAAAGATGTTCTCACCGGACAAAATGATTTTGAAGGTTACAAAGTTTATAGAAGCGATGATCTGGGTAAAACATGGGGAACACCAATTACCGATTATTTTGGAAATGTAATTGGATATAAGCCAATTAAAATTTTTGATTTGATAGACGGCGTAAAAGGACCTGATCCGGCTTACAATCAATCTTTAGGCGACGATACAGGCATTCAACATAGTTTTGTTGATGAAAATCTTATTAACGGAGTTGAGTATTGGTACTGTGTAACAGCTTACGATAAAGGCAACCAGCAAGCGGGAAGTTTAGAACAATCATATCAATCTTCGCTGGGACATTCTTTGTTACAGCAGAATACTGTGTCCGCAATTCCCGGTGTTAAACCGCAGAACTATACAGAGCCTTCATATACTCCTGTAGC
>CAZEDR010000402.1:0-2629 GCA_964510975.1 uncultured Melioribacter sp.
TAATTACTATTCCGCCAGTGGAATCATAACGATAGTTTCCAAATCTTCTTTCTTTGTTGTTTTTGGATCGTTTAAGTAGTACTCAATCGATTCATTCTTAATCTTGAAATTTTCCTTCTTGATAAACTCTCCCATCGCTTTGTAAGTGCTGCCAACTTTTTGATATGGTCCGCGGTGAAGCATCTTAACAAATTTTCCCTTTTCAATTGTGCCGGACTTAATGTTTCCTTCTCCTTCAGTTTTTTCCTTTAGAGGAAAGCCAATAAGCATATTCCATTTCTTTGTAAACATCTTGATGAACAAGAGAAATTTGTTTTCGTTGTTAAGTTCGCTCCAATTTAGATCAACATAACGCACGTATGGCACGCCGCTGCATTCCAATCCCTTTTTGCCAAGATACTCCGCAATGGCTTTGTAAGAACTTCCGATAACCACCGGCATCTTCATCATCGGAACATTCGCATTAATTTCCAAAGTGTGTTCAGTCTCTTTTTCGATAACTTCAATTTGATTACTCATAACAACCTCTTTTTGTTTAACTGCTTTATTTAGGTTCAATGGCTTTCAACCTTTTATAGTATGGATTTATTTGCTAGTTGAAACCAATTGCATTTATGCTCTCCTTTCTTCCATGTTATTTTCTTCCGGCAAATTATAATGAAACTAACTTACGATTCCAAAAACAAGAAATGAGGATTTAGGATTTACGAGTTTGGAATTTGGATTGCGAAGTCAAAATTTTGGAATTTGGAAATAAAGGTTAGGATTTCGGATTTGGAATTTCGACTTACGATTAAGATTCTAACTTCTTTGATTCTAAAAGCCCATTAGCCTATTTTTACGCCGCAATTAAGAGAAAAAGCTATGTCCGTTACACCATTGATGGCGCAATACGCAAAAGTAAAAGAAAGCTACCCGGATACTGTTTTGTTGTTCCGTGTTGGGGATTTCTTTGAAACTTTTGATGAAGATGCAAAAACTGCTTCCAAAGTATTGGGCATAACTTTAACTAAACGGGCAAACGGCGCAGCGGGAGATGTTCCTCTTGCCGGATTTCCGCATCATGCAATTGATACTTATCTGCCTAAACTTGTTCGCGCCGGTTACCGCGTTGCGGTTTGCGAGCAGACGGAAAATCCAAAGTTTGCAAAAGGAATTGTAAAGCGTGAAGTTGTTGAAGTTGTAACTCCGGGTGTAGCAATCTCCGATAAACTGCTTGATCACAAAAAGAATAATTACGTTCTCTCCATTTATATCGAAAATGAAATTGCCGGATTAGCTTTTGCGGATATTTCCACCGGTGAGTTTCAAACTTTTGAAGTGAAGCAGAGCGAAATAGCACAACAGTTTGGCGCGATAAATCCATCCGAGATTTTGATTCCGAAAAAGCTGAAACAAACTCTAGAACCGATTATTCATAAATCAATTCCTAATGCACGAGTAACAAAAATTGATGATTGGATTTTCGATTTCGGTTACGGTTCCGAACTATTGATGAATCATTTCAACACAAAAACACTTAAAGGATTTGGGATTGAAAATTTCTATACCGGAATTTGCGCTGCCGGAGCTGCATTAAATTATCTGCGAGAAACACAAAAGGCTAATCTCACCCACATTAATAAGATTGCACGCTTCAATCCATCAGATTATATGCTGCTCGATTATTCCACCAAACGCAATCTTGAAATTACTTTTACGATGCAAGAAGGTGAGCGAGAAGGTTCTCTTATTTCCATTCTTGATAAGACGGAAACTTCTATGGGCGGAAGAATGCTTAAGAAGTGGATTACTTCCCCGCTTAGAAAACTCGAACAGATTTTGAAACGGCAGGATTGCATTGAGGAATTTGCGAATAACAAAACTCTGCGTAAAAATCTTCAGAATGAATTAAGCGAAATCGGCGATCTTGAAAGATTGATTTCCAAGGTTTGCACCGGAAGAGTTAATCCGCGCGAGATTGTTAGCTTGAAATCGTCACTGAAAAAGATTCCATTACTAAAACAACTTCTCGATCAATCATCAGTTGAAACAATTACCGCGATAAACAACAAGCTTAACGCGCTCGAAAGTTTGGTTGAGAAAATTGAAAGCTCAATAGCAGATGATCCGCCGCTCGCAATGTCGGATGGCGGAATAATCCGCAAAGGATTTAATGTTGAGCTCGATGAGCTTCGTTCTTTATCAACCAATGCAAAAGATTGGATTGCTAATCTTCAAAGGACGGAACGCGAGCGTACAAAGATTTCTTCACTTAAAGTAAGCTACAACAAAGTCTTTGGTTATTACATTGAAATAAGCAACGCAAACAGAGAGAAGGCTCCGGATAATTACATCCGTAAACAAACACTTGTAAATGGCGAACGGTTTATCACTCCGGAGCTAAAAGAGTATGAAGATAAAATTCTCAACGCGCAAGAGAACATTCAAAATTTGGAATACAAACTCTTTGATGAAATAAGAATTGCCGTTGCACAAGAAACCGAAGCGATACAAGAAAACGCACAGTTAATTGCAATGCTGGATTGTTATCAATCGTTAGCTGAGTGCGCGGTTGAATATAATTATACTAAGCCGGAGCTGAACAACTCCGACACTCTGGAAATTATTGATGGACGCCATCCGGTTG
>CAZEDR010000403.1:0-2627 GCA_964510975.1 uncultured Melioribacter sp.
GACGTGTTTAATTTACTTCTCCAAGTTCTTGATGATGGAATTCTTACAGATAGTTTAGGTAGAAGAGTTGATTTCAAGAATACAATCATAATAATGACTTCAAATGTTGGTACAAAAGAAATCAAAGCGGGTGGTGGGTTCGGTTTTGGCGGAGAAACTGCCGAGGACCACTATACAGCACTTAAGAATACAGTTGAAGATGCTATGAAACGTCTTTTCAATCCGGAGTTTTTAAACAGAATAGATGAAGCAATCGTATTCAGAAGTTTAGACAAAGAAGACATTAAAAAGATCATCATGATCGAAATGAAAGACTTAATTAAGAATTTGAATGCGAATAAGATGGAAATTGTACTTGAGCAATCTGCGCAAGATTTTCTTGCTGAGAAAGGCTTCGATCCAAAATTTGGAGCAAGACCTCTAAAGCGTGCAATTCAAAAGTATGTTGAAGATCCATTAGCGGAAGAATTGCTGATGAATACGATTCGCGAAGGAGATAAAATTGTTGTATCTCATAATTCTTCTAAGGACGAATTAATCTTTGTACCTTCGAAACCAGCAGTGAGCGAAGAAAAAGATAGTGAAGCTAAGCAAACGGTGGAATAACAATTGTAAAGAGCTAAGAATTAGCTAGTTAGAACTTTTAACTAATATTTTCTAAGCCTTTGTGTAAAAGTGTAAATCCGTTCAATTAAGAATAAAGCAGAGATGGTAGATGAGCACTCAAAATTTATTAGATATTTTTATTGAAACAAATGCCCTTTTGAATGGGCATTTTTTATTAACATCAGGACGTCACAGTAATCAATATTTTCAATGTGCAAAAGTATTGCAGCATCCGCAGCATAACGAATTGATCTGTTCAAAAATAGCAGACTATTTTAAGGATCATGAAATTGATTTTGTTATTTCTCCGGCTATTGGAGGAATAGTGGTTGGACAAGAAGTAGCCCGCCAGCTAAAAAAGCAATCCATTTTCGCTGAACGAGAGGACAAAGTTTTAGCACTTCGCCGGGGTTTTCAAATAGAAGAAGGAAAAAAATATTTAGTATGCGAGGATGTTGTTACTACTGGCGGCTCTGTGTTTGAGGTTATTGATATTGTAAAGAAAAACGGAGGCATTGTTGCCGGAGTCGGCTTTATTGTTGATAGAAGCAACAGTAAAGTACAATTTGGTGTCCCTCAGTTTAGTACTCTGCAACTAGAGGTTGTCTCATACTCGCCTGAAGAATGTCCTTTATGCAAACAAAACATTCCATTTGTTAAACCGGGTTCCCGTAAAGTAAATCCATAAAGGTGTATAAATGAAAAAGATATTTTTACTATTAACTTTACTCGTTGTTTCAACTAATGCTCAAATTAAGTTTGATGATTACTTTGTTGATAAGACGCTACGCTTAGATTTTTATCACACTGGCGACCGCACTTCCGAAACTATATCTTATGATAGAATGATTGAGGAAGGTGCTTGGAGCGGTTCAAAAAAGAATTTGCTCGATAAACTTCAGTATGGTCACTATTTAGTTAAAGTTGTTAATCCGGCTGATAAGCAAGAAATATATTCTCGAGGCTTTTCAACTTTGTATCAAGAGTGGCAAACAACTGAAGAATCAAAGAACACAGTTCGTTCTATGTCTGGTTCAGTGCGTTTTCCTTTTCCAAAGGGCAAGGCTATTGTTGAGATTTACAGAAGAGATCGAAAGAATATTTTTCAGAAACTATTCGAAAAAGAAATCGATCCATTTAGCTATTTCATTATAAAAGAAAAGATTAAGCCGTTTGCTTCTTTCAAAGTTCACTATTCGGGAGAACCTTGCGAAAAACTTGATATCGTATTTATACCTGAAGGATATACTAAGGAAGAGATGACAAAATTTAAAGATGACTGCACACGATTTGCCGGTTATTTATTTAGCTATTCTCCATTTAAGGAGAATGAAACAAAAATAAATGTATGGGGAGTTGAAGCTCCTTCGAACGAAAGTGAAACCGACATACCGGGTAAAGGTATTTGGAAGCAGACAATCTTGAATTCCGGTTTTTACACTTTCGACAGTGAACGGTATTTGATGACAAGTGATTACCACACAGTAAAAGATGTTGCGGCTAATGCTCCGTACGATCAAATATTTATTATTGCAAATACTAAAAAATATGGTGGCGGAGCTATCTACAATTTCTACTCGATGACAAGTGCATACGATGCGCGCGCAAATCAAATATTTATTCATGAATTTGCTCATGGTTTAGCCGGGTTGGCTGATGAATATGGAAACGACAACACTTATCAAGATATGTATCCAACTGATGTAGAGCCTTGGGAACCGAATTTAACCACAATGGTTAATTTTGAGAGCAAGTGGAAAAATCTGATTGAAGACGGAACACCAATTCCAACACCTTCTGATCTTGCTTTAGCAAGAGAGACAGTCGCTCCAATTCCAACACCTTCTGAAGAAAAGTATAAAAGTAAAATTGGTGTTTTTGAAGGAGGCGGTTATGTTGCTAAAGGAGTTTATAGACCTACCCACAACAGTATTATGAATTCATTTACATCGAATGAATTCAATTTAGTATGTAAAGAAGTATTGGAAAAAGTAATTAACTTTTACGCGGAATAATGGAAC
>CAZEDR010000404.1:0-2622 GCA_964510975.1 uncultured Melioribacter sp.
CCGGCGGAATGTTTTAATTCCGGCTCGGCATTTACATCAATAACTTTTTCTTTTACATAAAGAATGAATTTAGAAAAACGGTTTACCCCGTGAGTGTAAACTCCATCAACGCTGTTTTCGGTGTACACTTGAGCCAAAATTTTGGCTTTAGTTTCTGTAAATCCATTCTTAAGCAGCACACGTAAAAACTCTGCTTCAACTTGTGCGGCAGGAATTCTCAAGATGTCGTTGTTCTTCATAATAGATTATCCAATTCTAAAACAGCGCATACTCATTGCGCCGAAAGATACTTCTTCGTGAGTATAAATGATAGATTCACTTTTTTCTGCAAGAGCTAAACTGTAAATCATCGGTACGTAGTGATCTACTGTTGGGACAGAAAGCCTTCCCATTTCGCCGGAGGTTTCAAAATCAATTATGCTTTTGAAATCACGGGAGTCAATTTTCTTTTTAATCCATGCATCAAATTCGATTGCCCAGTCCAAAGCATATTCTTCGCCGTGAGTTCTAATAGTTTGAAAACTTAATCTAAGATTATGAACGATATTTCCGCTTCCAATGATTAATACGCCCTTCTCGCGCAAAGATTTTAGCTGTTCTGCCAAATCAAAATGATATTGAAGCGGTTTGTAATAATCTACACTTAACTGAAATACAGGAATATCGGCGAGTGGAAAAAGGTGTTTTAATATAGTCCAGCTTCCATGATCAATTCCCCAATCATTAGAAGTAACAATGCTGGAATTAAGCTTTGCTGTTTCAGTAGCAAATTCCGGCGAGCCAATTACCGGATATTTAACTTGATATAATTCATCCGGAAAGCCGGAGAAATCGTAAATGATTTCGGGCTTTTCGTGAATGTTTACAAGCGTTCCATTGGTTAACCAATGCGCGGAAACGACGAGGACCGCGTTTATCTTAAAATCATTTTTAATCTGTGTGCCGAGAGCATTCAAACTTCGTGTGAAGCTGTTATCATACAAAGCGTTCATCGGGTTTCCATGCCCGATAAATAAAACCGGGAGCTTGTTTGTCTTAGCAAATTTTCCGGCGGCTGAATTCAAATCATTAAGAGTCATCTGTACTTTCAAATTCTTAATAATAAATTAATCTAATTTTGTCTTAGAAGAAGTATTTTTCGTCTAGCTAATTACTAACCAACATAATGGCTTAAACATGAAGACAAAAAGAATAATTCAAATCGCATCAATTTTGATTTTGTGTGTACTATCGGCGTCTATCTATGCTCAACCACAGTTTAGAAACAAAATTAACTTTCCGGATATTCTTGGTTACAAATCGCTCAAGTGTGATTTTCACACGCATACAGTTTTTTCAGACGGCAATGTTTGGCCAACTTACCGGCTTGAGGAAGCTTGGCGCGACGGCTTAGATGTTATCGCGTTTACAGATCATCTGGAATATCAGCCGCATAAAGATTACTTGCCCTCAAATCATAATGCGCCTTTTCAAATTGCTAAAAAGCTTGCCGAAGATTTGGGAATCACTTTAATTCAAGGCTCTGAAATAACACGCAAGATGCCTCCCGGACACTTGAATGCAATTTTTGTAACGGATGGAAATGCTTTAGTGAAAGATGATTGGAAAGAGGCAGTCCTTGAAGCGAAGAAACAAGGCGCACTTTTATTTTGGAATCATCCATCATGGATTTCTCAGCAGCCGGATGGAATTGCTAAGTGGTATCCGGAACATGACTGGATTTTAGAAACCGGAATTCTTTTCGGGTTGGAAGTTTATAATGCTAATGTTTATTCAGCAGAAACACATCAATGGTGTATAGGTAAAAATCTCGCGGTTCTCGGAAACTCGGATGTACATGATCCGCTTTCATTCGAATGGGCTGCCGAAAAAGTTTCTCACAGACCAATTACTCTTGTCTTCGCAAAAGATAGTTCGCCCGAATCTGTACGCGAAGCATTGCTAGACAGAAGAACCGCTATCTGGTACGATCATAAATTAATCGGCAATGAAAAATATCTGAAAGAAATTTTCAAAAAGAGTATTTCGCTTAACAAAAATAAAATTACCGCTACAGGAAAGGAATCGAAATCTTTGCAAATAACCAATAACAGCGACGTTGATTACGAGTTGAAGTTAGTGAATGCTAATCCAAACATACAGTTTCCCAAAGAAATTAAACTGATGGGAAATCGCACATTAAATGTTAGTATGCGCGCCACAAAAGATGATGTAACAATTAAAGAAAATGTGGCCGTTGTTTACGAAGTGAAAAATTTAATCACTGCACCGGGAAAATCTCTGCAGATTTCTTTTGATTTAGATTTCGACATACAACCAAAGAAGTGACACTGTTACATGTCATTCTGAACGCCCGCTTCGCTTATACGAAGCGGGCTGTGAAGAATCTGAGATTATTCTTTAATATAAGAACAGCAGTAATCTGTAACCGTGTTAACTTTTAGACTAAACTTGGAATTTGCTGGCACATAAAACGAATCACCGCCGGTAAATTTTTTCCACACAGTTTCGTTAGGAAGAAGAACATCCATATCACCCGCAAGAATTTCCATAAGCTCTTTGTCTGCTGCTCCAAATTCGTATTCACCGGGCATCATAATGCCTAAGGTTTTCTTTGTTCCA
>CAZEDR010000405.1:0-2605 GCA_964510975.1 uncultured Melioribacter sp.
AGGAACTGATTATGTGGAGATCAATCACAAAGGAGAAAAAAATAGTTTCCCTTGGTGTTTATCTAACTTTGTTCTTTGTTTTGTCAGCTAACTTGCTGTATGCCGGAACTACGGGAAAGATTTCCGGAAGAGTTAGAGACTCGGAAACAAAGGAAGGTGTTATTGGCGCCAGTGTTGTTGTTAAGGGAACGAATATGGGCGCTGCTACCGATATTGAAGGTGATTTTAATATTAATAATCTTCCTCCCGGAAGATACACACTTATTATAAGCTCTGTTGGCTATAATAAGGTTACTATAGAAAACTTAAATGTTCGGATAGACCTTACAACAAAAGCGGACGCTGAATTAACTTCGACAGCGGTAAGTATTGGCGAAGTTGTCATTCAAGCCAAGCAGCCATTAATTACTAAAGATTTAACTTCCTCTTCTGCGATTATTTCTTCGGAAGAAATCAAATTAATGCCGGTCGAAAACTTGCATCAAGTTATCAATTTACAAGCCGGTGTTGTTAATGGCCACTTTCGCGGCGGTCGCAGAAATGAAGTTTCTTATTTGGTTGATGGTGTAACTGTTACCGATGTTTTTAGCGGCGGTATGTCCGTTGAAGTTGAGAACAGTTCAATTAGACAGATGGAAATCATAAGCGGTACTTTTAATGCGGAATACGGACAGGCAATGTCTGGTATCGTAAACATTGTTACAAAAGATGGAGCTTCAAACTATGAAGGTTCTGTTTCCGGTTATTTAGGAAGCTATTTTTCAACTAACAAAGATATTTTCCAGAACTTAAATAAGGTTAGTCTTGGCGGACCAAAAGATGTTCAAGTTACTTTGAGCGGACCAACCCAGCTCTTAAGCAATCTCAATTTCTTTGTAACTGGTCGTTATACAAAAGATGATGGATACTTGTTCGGCAGAAGAATTTATAAAACATCCGATGAAAAAGCATTTTTAGTTGGAACGGCATTAATTGATAATCCAACCGGAGATAGCGCTTGGGTGCCAATGAATCCATCAGAAAAAAAATCTTTCAACGGAAAACTCACTTATGGTTTTTCTAACTGGAAGTTCAGCTACAGCTTTTTCTTCGATGATAGCTGGTCAAGAGGATATAGTCATTATTACAAATGGACACCCGATGCGACAAAAGATAATTACAGAAACAATGCTATTAACAGTTTTCAGATTGCCTTTCTTCCAACACAAAATAGTTTTATGACTTTAAAATTTTCTTCAAATGTTCATAAGTATTGGGGACATTTGTATTCCGACGAATATGATGCTCGTTACGTAGACCCTACTTTGGGTTCACCATCATCCGGCTACACTTTTGCACAGGGCGGTAACGAGACTGATAGATATAGACGATATACGATTACTAATATTGCACAGTTTGCGTTTGAATCTCAGGTTACAAAAGAACATAAGGTAAAGATTGGCGCTGAATTAAGATCTCACAAACTTTTTAACAGCTGGAAGACTATTAAGGATCAAACAGAAGGTCAGATTGATTCTCTCGGAAGGTCAATTTATACAGTTGGCTATACAGATGTTGGCACTCAATTTAACATAGCTTACACACGCCAGCCTTATGAGCTTTCCGCTTTCATACAAGATAAGATAGAATATGATATTATGATTATTAACGCCGGAGTTCGTTTCGATTATTTTAGCTCTAACACCACAATGCCTGTTGATATAAGAAACCCATTAAACAACCCGTTATTCGCCCACGCAAACGAAGTTAGAACTGCGGAAGCGGAGTATCAGATCAGTCCACGGCTTGGTGTTTCATTCCCGATCTCTGATAAAGGAGCTATTCACTTTTCTTACGGACACTTTTTCCAAATTCCATCGTTCGAAAATTTATACACAAACCATAATTACTTAATTGATCAAACAAGCTCGCTCTCATCAATGGTTGGCAATCCCGAACTGAAAGCGCAAAAAACAGTTAAGTACGAACTTGGTTTACAGCAAGTACTTTTCCCGAATGTTTCTATTGACCTTTCGGTTTATTACAGCGATATCCGAAACTTACTTGGTACAGAAATTCTAAAAACATACGAAGGATTTAACTTTGGACGTTTTATCAACCAAGACTATGGAAACGTTAAAGGACTTATTATAACTCTTGATAAAAGATTCGCGGATATGTTTGCCGCTAAGATAGATTATACTTATCAAACAGCATCCGGTAATGCTTCCGATCCATTGCAGAACTATTATAATAATCAATCCGATCCACCGGTTGAAGGCAACAAGAAGGTTGTTCCTCTAAACTGGGATCAAACACACACAGTAAATATGTCGCTAAATTTTGGAGATCCATCTGATTGGACCGCCGGATTGATTATAGGCTACGGCTCCGGCTCGCCGTACACAGTTTCAACACGTTATTCTCAAGGATTACGATTTGAAAATAATGGCAGAAAACCAAGCACACTGAATGTGGATTTGAAAGCAAATAAGATGTTTAAGGTTTTTGGTGTTGATGTAAATACATTCTTGTTGGTTTACAACTTGCTCGATATTAAAAACGAGTATGGCGTTTACGCTTCTTCCGGAAGAGCAAATGTAGATTTGGAAACAGAATTTGCTAC
>CAZEDR010000406.1:0-2593 GCA_964510975.1 uncultured Melioribacter sp.
GGGTTGAACGAATCCTATCTTGAGACCAAAGCTACAGTTGATGCCTTAAAAAAAATTAAACTGTCCGGTTACATCCAAGCCCAGTTTCAATCTGCCGAAATTGATGGCATCTCTTCATTTTCTGGTGGAAATTTTTCTACTGGACTGCACAACCGCATTATGATTCGCCGCGGAAGATTAAAAGTTACTTACCATAATGATCTAACAAATTATGTTCTTCAGATTGATGCAACAGAAAAAGGGCTTGGTTTGAAAGATGCATACGTTTTACTCAAAGAACCCTGGTTAAAATCATTTGGTTTGAAAGCCGGTGTTTTTGATAGACCATTTGGATTTGAAATAAGCTACAGCTCATCGAGCCGGGAAGCGCCGGAAAGATCGCGTATGTTTCAGACACTCTTCCCGGGCGAAAGAGATTTAGGTGTTAGTTTTGAATATTCACCTTTTGTTCCTTTCGAAGATTTCTTGGGTTATTTCAACTTCAAAGGAGGCTTCTTTGCCGGTAATGGTATAAATGCAGAAGCTGATAATCAAAAAGATTTCATAGGACGTTTAGGATTTTCTCTTCCATTCTACGAAGAAAACCTTGCAATTGATGGCGGCGTTTCTATCTACGTTGGCGGTGTTAAACTTGCTGCCGGCAAATCTATCTTAACAGTAAACAACCCAACTTTGGCAACAGCGGATGCAAAAACAACTTATGCTGATAGAAATTATCTTGGTATAGATATGCAAGTTTATTACGCATTGCCGCTGCTTGGCAACTTTACACTTCGTGGAGAATTTATTAAGGGAAAACAGCCGGGTGGTAGCGCTTCGAGTTCAACTTCTCCTACTGCTTTGCAAACCGGCGATCTTTATTTAAGGAATTTTTCCGGCTACTACCTCAATTATGTTCAAAACTTGGGTGATAAAAACCAGTTAATAGTTAAGTATGATGTTTACGATCCTAACAGCGATGTTGCTGGCGATCAAATTGGAACTGTTGCCGCAGCAAAACTTGGAACAGGTGATATTAAATATTATACACTTGGTTTGGGCTTGGTTCACTATTGGGATGATAACATCAAGTTTGTTTTTTACTTTGATAGAGTTCGCAGCGAAACTACTTCCAAGATAACTGCTTTCAATTCAGATATAAAAGACAATGTTTTTACTTTTAGAATTCAGTACAAGTTTTAATAAAACTTAACAGTTTCTTAACATCATGTTAATATTGAAATTATCAACTTTGTAACAGTAAAAAGAGGAAAGAATGAAAAAAATACTTTTAATGCTCGTAATTATAACTATGGCTTTTGGTTTTACATATGACAATAAAGTTATAACAGTTAAAGGTTCCGACACAATGGTTATTCTTGCTCAACGCTGGGCAGAAAAATATATGGAAAGTCATCCGGGAATAACAATTCAAGTTACTGGCGGCGGTTCTGGAATTGGGCTCGCGGCTTTAATAAATGGTTCAACGGATATTGCTAATGCTTCCCGTCCGATGAAACCTTCCGAAAGAGAAAAACTAAAACAACGCTATAACTCCTTGGGTGTTGAAGTTAAAACAGCAAAAGATGGTTTGAGCGTTTATCTAAATGAAAAAAACTCTGTTAAAGAATTAAGTATTCAACAGATAAAAGATATTTACACTGGTAAAATTACAAACTGGAAAGACCTTGGCGGTAAAGATTCCAAGATTATTGTTTACGGTCGCGAAAACAGTTCCGGTACTTATGTTTATTTCAAGGATAATGTTTTAGGTGGAGAAGATTTTTCATCTTCTATGCAAAGTATGCCCGGAACATCTGCTGTAGTGAATGCAGTTGTTAAGGATGCTAATGCAATTGGTTTTGGCGGCGCCGCTTATGCAAAAGGTATTAAGTTTGCTTCGGTTAAAAAAGATGCTTCATCTAAATCTTACGAGCCAACCGAAGAAAATATTAAGAGTGGCAATTATCCAATCACACGTTTTCTTTATATGTACTTAAAAACAAGACCTACTGGCGAGATGAAAGATTATATTGATTGGATTCTTAGCGTCGAAGGTCAATCTATTGTTACTAAAGTTGGCTATTTCCCGGTAAAATAAACCCGATGACTGAAAAAGAAACTACACATAAGAACTCACTCCGCCGCAAATTCCGGCTGGGTGAGTTTTTTGCTGAGTACATAATCAAGAGTGTTGCCTTTAGTTCTTTTGCAATTATCCTTTTGATTTTTGTATTCGTATTCAAAGAAACTCTCCCTATTTTTTCACCTCGAGAACAAACTGCTACTAAAAAAGAATTTTTACAATCCGAATCATATGGCGATGAAGCGGCAACTGAATCTTCTTCGGAAATGAGTAATTACTCTTCATTTCTTGGAGAGAAAAGGGATGTTGCGGACTTAACAAACATCGGCGGCAAAGAATGGCAGCCGGTTGGGGAATCTCCCAAGTATGGGTTGTTACCTTTAGTAGTTGGCAGTTTGAAAGTAACTCTGATTGCTATACTAATTGGCGCACCGTTAGCAATTCTTGCTGCAATTTACTCGGCGCTTTTCGCATCAAAAAAATTCAAAGAGATTATTAAACCCACGATTGAACTCTTGGCGAGTTTTC
>CAZEDR010000407.1:0-2586 GCA_964510975.1 uncultured Melioribacter sp.
ATGAAAAAGAATTAATTCAGAAGATAGTTGATGCTTCTTCCGAAGTTAATCTGGAAGAATTATTTGCAAAATCTAATGATGAGATTGGAAAACAGTTTCTTGAAATCTCTCAGAAACTTACCACCATCGATAAAACTCTTGGCGATCTTTCTGAAAAATCTAGACAAAAAATTGAGCAGACTTTAGATTACTTAAAAAATAAAGCCGCGGATGCCGAAAAAAGAAAATACGATACTTCGATTCGGCAACTGACAAAAGTAAGAAACGTGCTGTTCCCGAATGGAAGTCTGCAAGAGAGAGAAATCAATTTTATTTACTTTGTGAATAAATATGGAATTGATTTCTTGAAATGGATTTTCAACGAGTTGGAGATTAACCGCTTCGATCATCAAGTGTTGGAATTGTAAGCTAGTCCGGTAAGTTGATTATAAAACTTAGGATTGGAAATTCCGACGCACTCGAAGCCGGAAACAATTCCTCCATTTTCAAGTAATGTAGATAATACTCCGAAGGTCATTGCTATTCGATGATCGTCGTAACTTTCAAATTCAACAATGTTCGAAGATGGTATTCCGGAAAGCTCAAATCCATCTTCAAACTCGTCTACGATCAGCCCTATTTTCTTGTAATTCTCGCAAAGGGATTTAATTCTATCCGATTCCTTTACTCTAAGCTCAGCCGCATTTTCAATTCTAAAATTTCCCTCAGCAAATAATCCGGCAACAGAAAGAATCGGAATTTCATCAATGATATTTGGAATAAGTTCTTTTGGAACACTTATATTTTTCAAATTACTCGATGATACAATTATATCTCCCGTTTCTTCTCCGCTCTCCTTTTTGTGGTTCTCAATTTGGATATTCCCGCCCATCTTCTGCAAAATTGTTATCAGTCCGGTGCGTGTAGGATTTAATGAAACATTGCGGAGAATCAGTTCGGAATCCTTCAACAATAGTGCGGCTACAATAAAAAATGCCGCGCTTGAAATGTCTGCTGGAACGGTTATATCAGCCGGTTTGGGATAGTTCTTATTAGAAGCGTAAATCTTCATCCCCATTTCAGTTTCGGCAGTTTTCAGTCCGAGCATAAGTTCCGTATGGTTGCGAGTAGCAACCGATTCGATGAATTCAGATTCTTCATCTAAATGAATTGCAAGCAGAATCATAGCGCTTTTAACTTGCGCGCTCGCCACTTGAAAAGTGTAATTGATACTATGGATATTTTCCGAAGGAGAAATTTTCAGCGGCAATGTTCCATTTTCATTTGCAGCTAAGTTAGCGCCCATCAACTTTAGCGGTTCAACTATTCTCTTCATCGGTCTTTTGGATAGCGATGCATCTCCGATAATTTCACTTTCAAACTTTTGCGCCGATAAAATTCCGCTTATCAATCTTGTTGTTGTGCCGGAATTTCCCGCATCTAATTGCGAATCGGGCGGTGTAAGTTTTCCAAATCCCTTTCCAACAACCTCAATTGTGTTTTCGCTTCTCTTAAATTCGCATCCCATCTTAGCAAAACAGTTTATCGTAGAAGTTACATCTTCCGATTCCGAGCAGTTTCGTATAACAGATTTGCCATCTGCCATCGAAGCAAACATTACAGCCCTATGCGAGATCGATTTATCACCCGCGAGAAACAATTCCCCTTTCAAACTATTTAGCTTTTCAAATTTCTGTTTCATTTATCGCACCAGCGGTCAACTAAATTATCAAGTTCTTCTTTTGTAAAACTTGGCGAAGAGTACATTCCTTTTAAAGATCTTTGTCTTTGCGCTTCATAAAGAATTACTGCAGAAGCAACAGAAACATTCAAGCTCTGCACCATTCCCCGCATCGGAATGTAAAATGTTTTATCAACTAAATTCTGCAATTCGGGAGAAACTCCCCTTTTTTCATTTCCCATTACAATAGCTACCGGCTCTGTTAAATCCAGATCATACAGATCAACCGCGTTTTCATCAAGCATGCTGGCGTAAATCTTAAAACCCAGATTATGAAGCTCATCGCAGCATTCTTTTTCTGTTTTATACTTTTGTACATCAATCCATTTGTTTGCCGAAGAAGAAGTAACCCGGCTTAATTTTGGAAAGGATTCAATAGTATAAAGCAACCCAACATTTTGCACGCCGGTTGCATCACAAGAGCGCATAATTGCGCTCACATTGTGAGAATCGTGAATGTTTTCCAGCACCAAGCGCAAAGTAGCTTGCCGGCTTCCAGCTGCTTTAACTAATCTGTTAAGTCTTCTCTCTGTTTTGAATTGCCGCATTACTTATCGAATATCAATTTATAAATGATGTTTGGAGATTCTCTTCTAGCGAGATCAATTTTTACTTTGAGACTTGGTCTCTGCATATAATATTGAAGCAGCTCAATTGTTTTGGAAATTGCTTCCTCCTCTTCATGGGCCCAAGAATCGCAACCCTTAATAGAGGGTATATCGGTAGAAAAACCATCATCGGTTTTTGTTACAATTAAATCTAATACCAAGAAGAGTCTCCATTAATGGGTGGCTAATTTATTCACTATCTAACCATTGCGCAATTTTTCAGCAAACTTTTTACTGCTGTCGCGGACCACTCCGCGA
>CAZEDR010000408.1:0-2580 GCA_964510975.1 uncultured Melioribacter sp.
GGAATAATGGAACAAAGAAAATTATATAAAACGATTGAATCGGTAGCCTCTAAGGATTTCAACTCAGATACCGATTTGCTAGCTGATGTTTTAAAACAAATCATTAGTAATGAAGCAATACAACTTAAGGGTGGAAGAATTTGGAAGTTCGAGCCAAGAAGAAAAGCCTATAAATTAATTTTCCAAACCGGTAAGGTTCAGAAAATTCAAGAAGATTTTCTGCTCTATCTAAAAGATTATCCTTACTACGAGAGAATTGCTCAAGAGAGAACTATTCTTGCTGATGAAACAAACAAAACACTCATTAGTAAAGGAATTATAAAGTATTCGGCTTCTGGAATAGGAAGAAAGATTAAAGTTGGTGACAAAAGATACTACGAATATTTGCTAGCAGTAAACAGTGCAATGATAGGTGACGATCTTCGTGACACATTAAACATTGTTGCAACTGTTCTAACAAGTAAGCTAAATGAACGTTATTTAGCGCAGTCAAGAAAAAATTTAATAGCTGACATTGATAAAGCAAAAGAAATTCAGCGTAGCATTTTGCCCGAACATGAATATCGTTTTCACAATTATGATATTTTTGGTGTGACACTACCAGCACAGATTGTAGGAGGCGATTTTTACGATTATCTTAAAATTGGTGAAGGGGAAGACCGTTTAGGAATTGTAGTTGGAGACGCTGCATCAAAGGGATTTGGTGCGGCGGCAGAAGCGATGTACATTTCCGGCGCACTTAGAATGGCAAGTAGTTTTCAGATTAAAATATCACTTATGTTTTCAAGAATGAATCAGCTGGTAAATAAAATATTCAGCGATGATAAATTTGCTTCGCTCTTTTATGGAGAGCTTTCTGACGATAAAAAAGGATTGTTCCTTTACGCAAATGCCGGACATAATCCGCCTATGTTTTTCAGAAAGAAGTTTAATGAAATATCATTACTGAATTCTACCGGTCCTCTTTTAGGTCCCGCTCCAAACGCTAAATTTGAAACTGACCATGTGAATTTTAGGAACGGAGATATTCTTGTTATCTACTCCGATGGTGTAGTAGAAGCTGCGAATGATAAATTTGATTTTTACGGTGAAGAACGGCTAGGTAAATTAATTATTGATAACGTTCAAAGAACACCAAAAGAAATATGCTTGCTGATACTGGAAGATGTTCAAAAGTTTAGTACAAGCGACAGTCAATATCAAGATGATAAAACTATTGTTGTAATTAAGAGAAATGATAAGAATGAGCCTAGTACAAAAACTATTTGATGCCGGAGTAGTTGGCGCCGGCGGTGCCGGGTTTCCAACTCATGTAAAAGCTAAATCTACCGTTGAATATGTATTAGTTAACGGTGCGGAATGCGAACCTTTGATTCATAAAGATTTTGAACTGATGTGCAATTTTCCGGATGAGATTGTAAGCGGCGTAGAATTGATGACAACTCAGACTTCTGCCAAGAAAGCTTACTTTGGCATTAAAGCTAAGAATGCAAAAGCGGTTGATGAAATTGAAAAGAGAATTAAAGAAAGCCGTACAGAAATGTGTCTGCTTGGCGATTTTTATCCAAGCGGCGATGAATATGAATTAGTTTATGCAGCTACTCAAAGATTAATTCCCCCGCACGGTTTGCCGCTTGATGTTGGGTGTGTTGTTAATAATGTTGAGACATTTTATAATATCGCTCGCGCTGTTCAAGATAAACCGGTTACGCAAAAATTTGTTTCTGTTGCCGGTTGTGTAAGAAACCCTTCCTCTTTTTTCGTTCCGATCGGTACAACTTTTCAAGAAATTCTTAATCATGCCGGCGGTTCAACTATTTCCGATTTTGGAATATTTGTCAGCGGAATACTAATGGGGCGGCTAATATTCGATTTATCGGAAGTGGTAACTAAAACTACCAGCGGAATAATAATTCTTCCCAAAGACCATTATTTAATCAGCCGGATGGAACGCCCTAAGACGAGCATGAACCGGATTGGAAAATCTGCATGCGATCAATGCAGTTACTGTACTGAATTTTGTCCCCGCTATTTACTCGGTTACGATGTTCAGCCTCATAAAGTAATGCGTTCACTTGTGTTTTCAACAAGTGGATCGGCTGTATGGAATCAATATGCTGACCTTTGTTGTTCGTGCGGATTGTGTTCACTCTATTCGTGTCCGGAAGATTTATATCCGCGCGAAGCATGCGACCAAGGCAAAGCCGAATTGAAAAAACAAGGTAAGAAGTATGAACAGCTCAAGCCGGTTAAGGTGCATCCGATTAAAGAGGGAAGAAGAGTTCCATTAAAACAATTGATGAAAAGAATAGATGTTCTTAAGTATGACAATCATACTCCTTTTGTTAAAGAGAGTCCTAAGCCGGCACAAGTTAAAATTATGCTAAAACAGCATGTTGGTTCGCCGGCAGTTCCGGTTATTAAACTCGGAGCTATTGTTAACGAAGGAACACTCATTGCTGATATTGAGGAAGGAAAACTTGGCGCTAAGATTCACGCTTCAATCAGCGGAAAAGTAACTCATGTTTCAGAAGAGTTTATTAGAATCACAGCATAAGAAGCATCACGCAAGGAGCGCTA
>CAZEDR010000409.1:0-2578 GCA_964510975.1 uncultured Melioribacter sp.
TGATGAAAGGAAGTGTAGTTGATTATGTAATTATTATAGGATACCTAATTGGTATCGCTGTATTTGGAATTATCTCCGGCGGGAAACAAAAATCTGTAAAAGATTATTTCTTAGGTTCGTCTACTGTTCCTTGGTGGGCGGTATGTTTTTCGATAGTTGCCGCAGAGACAAGTACACTTACTTTCATATCAATTCCGGGACTTGCTTACGTTGCCAATCTAAATTTTCTGCAAGTCACCATCGGCTATCTCATAGGTAGAATAATAGTAGCGTTTGTATTTCTTCCGGCTTACAGCAAAGGGGAGTTAAAAACAGCTTACACATTTTTAGAACAAAGATTCGGCGGAAAAACAAGATCGTTTGCATCAATTGTGTTTCTTTTCACTCGAATAGCAGCCGATGGCGTTAGGCTTTTTGCCACGGCAATTCCGCTTAAACTGATGATTGATATCAGTTATCCGCAAGCAATTATAATAATGGCAGTAGTTTCACTTATCTATACCTATACTGGTGGAGTTAAAGGAATAATTTGGGTCGATGTAATTCAGATGCTTACATATTTGGGAGGAGCAATTTTTGCGGGTGTTTATCTTCTCAATTTAATTCCGGGCGGATGGGAATCGGTTGTTAATTCTGCTGCAGCAAGCGGAAAGTTATCCATCTTTAATCTTGGATTTGAAAATGGCATCGCTGGATTTTTTAGCCAACCATATACATTAATCGGGGGACTTCTTGGCGGAGCTTTTCTTTCGATGGCATCTCATGGAACAGATCAATTGATTGTTCAGCGTCTGCTTGTAACAAAAAGTCTGAAGGAGAGCCAGAAGGCAATCATTGGAAGCGGTATAATTATAATAATTCAGTTCGCAATATTTCTAGTAGTTGGTGTAATGCTTTACGCTTTTTATGGAGAGATGAATATTAAGTCGGATACTGTATTTCCGAAATTTATAATTGAGCAACTGCCTTCCGGAATATTTGGAATTGTAATAGCTGGTTTATTTGCTGCTGCATTATCAACACTTGCGGGTTCAATTAGCTCATTATCATCATCAACAATGATGGATTTATACATTCCGTTTTTTGGAAAAGATAAAAGTGAACTCTCGCAATTAAAGATTAGCCGTATGTTCACTATTATGTGGGCAATACTCTTAGTATTTGCCGCTCTATTTTTTATGAACACAACTCAAGCAGTTGTTGAACTTGCATTAAGTATTGCGTCTTTTACGTATGGCGGGCTATTAGGTACGTTTCTTCTAGGATTATTGGTGAAGAAGGCCAAACAAGAAGATGCACTTGCCGGATTTGTTGCCGGTATCTTTATTATGATTGCTGTGATCTCTTTGAAGCTGGTTGCTTGGACATGGTTTACACTTATTGGAGTTGCAGCAACACTACTTGTCGGTGGATTACTAAGCGCGCTTTCCGATAAAAAAGATAGTACAAAAAAATAATTATTCTGTGTTATTCTTATTCATCAAGAATGAGACTGATAATGAAATGACAGCTTAAAAGCTGTTTATAGCGTCTTGAATATTTGTAATAGATTCTATGGTTTTGTCCAATTTTGTTAATCCGAGTAAGGTGGAAATAGATTCGTTAGCGCCGCAAAGTTTTAAAGAACCATTTAGTGTACTAATTCTTCTGAAAACAACTACTAATGCGCCCAAAAATGTAGAATCCACCAAAGAGACATCGCTCAAATCAAAAATGATTTTTTTCTGTCCATTATCAATCCTTTCTAGTGCTAATTTTTTAAACTCTTGAGCGTTAACAATGTTTGCCGTATGAGTAACACTCTTGATAATAAGAATATCACCAACCATACTTTCGTAGAATTCCATGGTTCTCTCGTTTTATTATTGTTGTAAAAATAGACTCTTAATGATAGATTACAAAAAGAATTTAGGAACATTAACAAAATGGCGAAAAGACTGCTCGTTGTTTTTATAATACTGGTCAGTGTATTATCAATAGAATCTATTGCTCAGTTAAAACAATGGACATTGTATGGTTATGGACAAGTCGATTTTTTAGCGTCTACTAAATCGGGAACAAAATCCGGGTTTGATCAGCGAAGAGTTAATTTGATCGGTGAGTTTTTCCCGGACGAAAAAATGAGAGTACTAACCGATATTGAATATGAAGGCGGCGCTACGTTAAACGTTGGCGATTCTTCATACAGTGGAACTATTAAGATTTCCCGTGCTTGGTTGGAGTACACTGTGTTTCCGGAACTAAAAGTTAGAGCAGGAAAGATGCTAACGCCGTTTGGATTATATAACTTAGTTCACGACGCATCGGCTTCTTATTTTCCTTTAGAACCACCAATTATGTATTCCGAATTGCTTCTAGACCCAAAGCTTAGAGCCCAAAGATTGTATTCAAAATATCAGATAGGTATAGAAGTATTAGGAACGATAAATCTAAATGAAGATGGAAGCCAACTTGATTTTTCATTTGGTTTGGGTAATGGGCGTGGAGCAATGAACGATGGAACCGATATAAATAATAATAGATCTGTTTCTTCAAGAATAGTTTATAGACCATCCTCTGTTGCTGGACTCCAGATAGG
>CAZEDR010000410.1:0-2577 GCA_964510975.1 uncultured Melioribacter sp.
TTAAATCCTTTGTAGATCAATCCTTTTTTATAAAGTTCTGATAAAGACCACCAGATTGACTCAATGTAATTGTTTGTGCAAGTAATGTATGCTTCATCAAGATTAATCCAGTAGCCCATTCTTTCCGTAAGAGTTTGCCAGCCTTCTTTCATTTCTATATGATCATAAACCAAGTCTTTTGCTTTTTGGTTGAATGCGGCAACGCCATACTTTTCAATATCGCTTTTCTGATTAAAGCCAAGCTGTTTCTCAAGAGCAATCTCAATCGGAAGACCGTGCGTATCCCAGCCGGCTTTACGGTGAACTTGATAACCGGTCATAGTCTTGTAACGGCAGACTAAATCTTTTAATGCACGCGCCATAACGTGGTGAATTCCGGGACGGCCGTTTACTGTTGGCGGGCCTTCGTAAAACGTGAATGATTTTTTTTCATCGCGTGTAGAAATACTTTTTTCAAATATGTTATTCTCTTTCCAGAACTTCAGAATTTCTTCTTCTATCTTGGGATAACTAATTTTTTCGTCGAACTGCTTAAACATTTTTGTCTCGGTAAATGATTTATAACAATAAAAGTTAACTAAAATTATTCTTCATCCTCTTTTTCATAAGCTTTAATAAGCTCACGTTCGGTCTGGATGAATTCTTTAAGACGACGTTCAACTTGTTCTTTACGGTTTATCATATCATTAAGTGTTTGCTGAACATCGGTTAGCATTCTATCAGCTTTAATTTTTGCTTCATCAACAGCAAGCTGAGCTTCCCGCTGAGCATTTGCAACATACTTTTTAATATCGTCTTGTTTGGTTACAGACTGAACGGATTCTCTCTGTAGAATCATTACTTCGCAAACTGCCATTCCAAAGAAGGACATTGAGCCAAGCGTTATGTTTCTCAGAATATATAGAATGAGGTTTTCGACGAGCAAATCGCTAAGTCCAAAATACTCTTTGAAAATTGAAACAAGGAATACACTTATAAAGGCTGAAGCTACAATAACTGCAAATAATATTTTGCCGCCGTAAATGTATCCCAATGTTTTGTTTATCAGCCATCCGCAAGCAAATGAAAACAGCGAAAGAACAAACCAAACAGAAAAGTTTGTGTATCCGGCTTTAAATAAATCCGTACTTAAAAAATTTGACGAAAAAATTATTGCGACCAACAACGCCGGAGTTAAATAGTAATATTTTTTATTCTCCGTCATAGTTTTTTGATCACTTCTTTCATTATTAAAGTCATTTTAGGTTCTGCAGCCATCGCGGTAGCAATTATTTCTTGAACATCTACGGCTCTTAACGATTCCGGAAAACATTCATCAGTAATTATACTGAAGCCAAGCACTTTCATTCCCATATGGTTTGCAACAATATTTTCCGGAACTGTTGACATTCCAACTACATCGGCACCAATATTTCTTAGAAATCTATATTCGGCTTTCGTTTCCAAATTTGGACCGGGAACAGCAACGTAAACACCTTTCTGAACTTTGACTTTATTTTCGAGTGCAACTTCTTCTGCAAGTTTGATTAGTTCTAAGCTATAAGGTTCGCTCATGTCCGGGAATCTTGGTCCGAGCTCGTCTTCATTTTTGCCGATTAAAGGATTATCGCCCAACAGATTTATATGGTCGATCATAATCATAACATCGCCGCGTCTAAAAATCGGATTCATCCCGCCGCATGCATTGGAAACAATCAAATTCTTCACTCCAAGGAATTTCATAACACGGATTGGATACGTAATTTGCTGCATTGTGTATCCTTCGTAATAATGGAATCTTCCTTGCATTGCAACTACATTCTTGCCATTAATCTTTCCAAAGATCAACTTGCCTTGATGAGACTCGACAGTAGATAGCGGAAAATGTGGCAAGTCTCCATATTCAATTTCATGTTCAATTTCTATTTCGCTAACTAATCCGCCCAGACCGGTACCAAGTACAATTCCAACTTCATACTCTTTTGTGGTCTTCTTTCGGATCGTCTCAAGCGTTTCATTGATTTTCGTCATTAAGTCTATCATAATAACTTCTCCAGTATATCATCAACATTAATTTCTGTTTGATCATCAAACTGTTCTTCTACTTTTGTCTGCTGTTTTTTCTTCGGCTTGGTTTCAATGTTCTCCACGTTGAATTCAAGCAAAGATGCTTGAGTGTCAATCAAGGCCTTAATTCTCGCTACTAAAAGCTTTTTCTCTTCCCGAAGTTTTAGAACGGAATCTCTTGTTCTATTGGCGGCTTCTTTAGCATTCTCAATCATCTGAGATGCTTTTAGCTCAGCCTCTTTCAATATAAGCGCCGTCTGCTTCTTTGTTGATTCAACCGCCTTGGAAGAATTCTCGGTAGCACTTAATAAAGCAGTCTGTAAATTCTTTTCAATCCGTTTGAATTCCCGCAGCTGTTCGTCGGTTCTCTCAAGATCAATTTTAAGTTTATCATTTTCGGATTGCATCCGCTCAAATTCATCCGAAAGCTTTTCGAGAAATGCTTTCACTTCATCGCGGTCGTAACCGCGTACAGTGCGATTAAATTCTTGACTTCTGATACCAAACGGAGTGAACTTCATTTTTCCGCCG